>NZ_JASOQR010000005.1:0-64071 GCF_030218905.1 Pauljensenia sp. UMB0895
CGCGGAACACGTGAAATGAGCCCACACTCATCCAGCGTCTTTAAATGCGACGCCACACTCCGCAAAGAACACTCCGCACGCTGAGCAATCTCCTCACGCGAACGCCACGTCTCATCCTCGTCGTTAGCGAACTCCGCCAACGCCAACAACACCAGTTTCTCGCCCTGCCCAAGACCCTTAATCCGATCAAACGCCCACGCAACAGCCCTGAAACTCACAGCCCATCACTCCCCACCATCACCTGACACAACGTGGGAAAGCGCTCCGCTTCAATATCCGAGCCATCCATCTTGATAAGCCCAAGCTCACGAAGATGGACCAAAGCACCTTTCACATCATCAACACTTGAACGCGACCGGCGAGCTGGACGCTCAAGCGAGCGCAACAACATCCAGCCGTCCTCGCCAGCATCATCAGCCAAAGACAACAAGACCATCTTTTCGAGCACATCAATACCGTCGGTTAAACCAAACGCCCACTCAATCGCTTCCAAACTCACAACGCGCCCCCTAACAGCAAGCGGGCTGACCAGCAGCCCGAATCAGACCACCGCCGAGCATCAATAAGACCCGAACGCTCTAAAGAAGAAATAGACGCTTCCACACGAGACAAGCTCAAACCCGTCACACCCGACACCAACGCCGGATCAACACGAACAGCACCATCGCCATCCGCCTTCCACGCCAACCGAAGCAAAACCAACTTGTCACTCAACCGACGACACTCAACCCGCCAAGCCCACTGAACAGCCTCAGCACTCACCAGACCCACCACCAGACAGAACGGCCTCACCGCTTGCAATAACGCCTGTGTCAAGACTTATCGCCAAATCAATACGCGTTGAGTACTCCATAATGCTTGCGCCCGCAGTGCACATACGACCGGCCAGCGCTTGAATCTCGCGGAGGGCTTTCTCGTCTTTGATAGCCCATACGAGGTCATACAACTTACTAATCGCGCTGGCCGTATCCTCGGTTTCCCGCACCGCATCGCGCAACGAAGCGATAAGGCTCTCGTATGACTCCCGGCTTGGTTTATTCGGCATCATCAAACCCACCGCCAGACAGAACGGCCTCATTGCGGACGGGAACGCGCGTCATTAGCTTCTCAATGTCTGCCCGCTCAAAAAAGCGTCGCCCGTTAGGTAGTTCCACATACGGAATAAGACGATCGCGCGCCCACCGCGAAACGGTTGCGGCGGAAGTGGATGGCAAAATTTGCGCCGCTTCACGAGCCGTCAACAAGTCACTTGTGTACTGTTTGTGCATCTGATGTACATTCATGCGCATATCAAATCACGCACTTTTCAAACATGCAAGCACATCTTGTGCATTACGTGCACATCTGATACTATTGAGACATGAGTCAAGGAAGAAACGAAACTCGGCTGAGTCACGATCTTGCACTGGGCATGACTGTAAATCAGCAAATGTTCGCCCAGCGCATCACTCGGAAAGAGTTGGGCGACGCCATTGGAATCTCCCATGCAACAATGAGCAGGAAACTAAATGGCTACGTTGCATGGACAGCTGAAGAGCTCAGTCTCGTTGCTAACTACCTGAATGTTGAAACGTCCGACTTGCTACCCAAGCCAGACTGTGAGGGTGGCTGGATACCGGCTCCATTCGTCCCCGGATATGCGAAAACCCCCGCTCTCGCGGGGGCAACTCAGAGCCACCTGTGGGAATCGAACCCACGACCTATTCATTACGAGTGAATCGCTCTGCCGACTGAGCTAAGGTGGCCTGTCCGCAATCCCCACAGGGGCGTTCGGACAACGGTATAACCATAATGTGCGCCACGGGTTTGCCGCAAATGACTACCCAGATTAACCGTTTGGATATTCCTCACATGCGAGGCCGCCCACAATCCGACGACCATCCCACCCGGGGGCGGAGCCGATCGGCCTCGTGAATCAGGAGGCGGTCACGAACAACTCAAACCGTTGGCCGGAACTGTCCCGTCGACCAAGTAGCCTTCGACTGCATCCACCACGCACGTACTGGCCTTCTTCGAATAGGCGGTGTGCGACCAGCCTTCAACCGAGACCAGCACACCGGACTCCAACTGAGACGCCAAGTTCTGCGCCATCACATACGGAGTCGCAGGATCATGCGTCGTCCCCACCACGACAATCGGCGCGGCACCCTTCGCACTCACAGGCTGGCGAGCCGCATGATCAGTCGGCCACGCACTCAGACCGGCCGACGCATACCCCGCATCCGCGCCGAAGACCGGGAGCGTATCAGCCAGTTTCTCAGCGGCCTGCGCCCACTCTTCCGGGGTGCCAACCGGCTCATAATCAGCGTTATTCACCGCGATCAACGCATCCATCGAATTCGACGCGAACGTACCATCATCCTGGCGCTCACTGGACAAGTCCGCGATATACAGCAACTGCGAACCGTCGCTATCCTGTACCGCCTGGCGCACCGCCTCGGTGAGGACAGAATACGAATCGGACGAATACAAGCCCGTAATAATTCCCGTCAACGCCAGATTACGCGTCAACGGACGGTCAGGATCCGAAGTCTCAAGTGGCTGATCCGCGACAGCATCAAGAAAGGCCACAAGATCAGCGACCGCGTCATTAACGCTTCCGCTGAACGGGCAATCCTTCCCCGCAACACATTCTTCAAGCCAATGGCGCGCGGACGCTTCAAAACCTTCCATCTGAAGATCCGACACCTGGTTGATATCCATCGCTGGATCAATCGCACCATCAAGAACGAAACGCCCCACCTTGTCAGCGAACATATCGGCGTAGAGTGCGCCAACGAACGTGCCGTAGGAATACCCAAGGTAGTTCAGCTTCTCTTGACCAAGAATTGCACGAGCCATGTCGAAATCCTTCGCCACGGACACCGTATCGATGTGCTTGTAGACGTTCCCGGACAGTTGCTGGCAACCATCGGCGATCCTGGCGCTCAGCTTTTCGGCGTGCGCGATGATCTCAGCGGGATCCATAGTGCGGCCGGAGACACCTTCGCCAGCAGTCCCACCATCGCCCAGCGTGCCATCCGTCGCGTAGGCATCACGCTGGGCATCCGTCATACAGATCGCGGGGGACGAGGCGCCAACGCCACGAGGATCCAGAGCAACGATGTCATAAGTCTTCACAACCGCATCGCCCAAACCGTCGTTTACTTGGCCGACCAGTGACGACACGGCAGCGCCACCCGGACCACCAAGATTGTAGAAAAGCGCCGGAGCATCCTCGACCCCACTGCGATGCACTGCGATCGACAGCGTAATTTGCTCGCCCGAGGGCTCGTCCCAGTCCAGTGGCGCGTACAGCGTTGCGCACTGATAGTTCTGCGGATCGGAAGGAGGCACCGACGAACCGTCGGAAATCTGTTGTGTCGAGCAATCGCCCCAGTTGATTGTCTGACGATAGAAATCATCGATCGATGTGCCCGAAACGGCGTTCGGTTCGGAGGGGCGGATGGAGCTCTCGGAATAGCGGAAGCTGTTAATCAGGAGCATTGCCGCGTTCACAATGAACGGCAACGCCAAGACAACGACGCCAACAATCGCAACAATCGCTATTCGACGCTTCGACTTCACAATCATAGAACAAGGATATGGGAGTCCTCGTCGGAGTGAGTGCTTGGGCTGACGTTAAGCCTGGGGACGAAGCGATACTGCCATCGCTTCGAGCACAAGAAGTGCCTGTCCGTTCGACACAAGGCGCTTGCGGGCTTCTTCAATTGCGGCAACGCGACCCATTGTCTGACGAGGCGTCGAATCGGACGCCAGTTCGTAAACCAAATCTTCAAGATCAGCATTCACCAACTGTTGACCGGTCCCCAACTGCACCATCAGCACATCGCGATAGATCGCGAGCAAATCAACGAGCGCACGATCTAACGCATCGGTCAGAGCACGCTTGGAACGGCGCTTCTGGTCGTCTTCCAGTTGTTTGAGCATCACTCTTTGCTGACGGTCAGGTCGCTCGGATTCGTCCATGCCGAGCTGGCGAAGCAAAGCTGCTTTCTCTCGCGCGTTTCGTTCAAGAGTCTGCGCATCAGCTTGCGCCTGCGCTGTCTTCAAAAGACCTTCGGCAGCGAAAACTGCTTCTCCCACGGAGCGAACGCGAACCGGTGCGGTCATAATCTGACGACGGCGCTCACGCATTTCAGGGTCTTTCGCCAGCGCCCTCGCCAACCCGATATGCGACTGGGCGGTGCGGGCAGCGCTGATCGCGCTCTGCCGGTCTGCCACGCCTTCCCTGACAAGCAGGTCAGCGACCGCTTCCACGGATGGAATACGGAGCCCAAGGTGACGGCAACGCGAACGAATCGTCGTAATCATGTCTTCTGGGCTGGGAGAACACAGGAGCCAGACGGTGCGAGCGGGCGGTTCTTCAATGGCTTTCAGTAGCGCGTTCGCGCCGGCTTCAGTCAGACGATCCGCATCTTCAACGATGATGACGCGCCAACGTCCCTGCGAGGGTGCTGACTGAGCGTGGAGAACCAGAGAACGCGCGGTATCGACAGAAATGACGCTGGCTTCTGTGGCCACAAGGTGCACGTCAGCATTCGATCCGTTCATCGTTGTTATGCAACCTGGGCAGTGTCCTGCACCCATGTCGGCTTCGGTGCATTGGAGGGCTGCCGCGAATGCCCTGGCAGCAACCGAACGACCCGAACCGGGCGGTCCGGTAATCAGCCACGCGTGGCTCATCGCGCGAGAAGCGTCATCGCCGGCCGAATCGATATCGTCATCGGAGGGGTCGGCTGAAGTGCGATCCGCCTGGGAGGGATCAACAGACGCGTGCGCATGTTCCCCATCGACGAGGCCACGCGCACCTAGCGCAGCACCTCGAAGGATCTCGACGGCGGCTTCTTGGCCGACGAGTTCATCCCAGACGTGTGCTCCACGGAGCGCCATTAGGCTTTATCTTCTTCTGCGGATGGCCACAGGGGTGCCTGTCCTGCAAGGATTCCAAGCATTGACTTCTTCTTGGATGACTTCGAAGACTGAGCGCCGGACTTTGTCTTGGCTTTCGGCGCCGAGTGCGACACCACCTTCGCGTTATCCGTAGTCAACGGTTCGGCAGATTTGTCGACCGGTCGAGAAGGTTGATCGACGGCGGTTTCATCATCCACGTGTTGAACAACGCCAGAGCCGAAGCGTTCTTCAAGGACACCACGGATTTCGGAAAAGACTTCGTCGGGCGTGCCAACGCCGTCGATCACGATAATGCGTTCAGGTTCAGCATCGGCCAAACGCAGGTATTCGTGGCGGACGCGCTCATGGAAGTCCGTGGATTCGCGTTCCATGCGGTCGGGGGCGTCCGTGCGACGACGGGCTCCCACTTCTGGAGGCAGGTCGAGCAGGAAGGTCAGGGTCGGATCTAGGCTCTGGGTTGCCCACATGGACAGGGAACGAATTTCGTCAACACCAAGCGATCGAGCGGCCCCTTGGTATGCGAGTGACGAATCGATATAGCGATCAGCCAATACGACCTCACCGGCTGCAAGAGCTGGACGGATCAGGGTAGCAACGTGATAGGCGCGATCCGCTGCATACAGTAGGGCTTCGGTCTGAGGATCGATGTCTTCGGGACCGTTTTGAACCATCTGACGGATCTGAACGCCAAGCTCGGTACCGCCGGGCTCACGGGTGACCTTGACGGTACGACCACGCTCGATAAACCAGTCACGAACGCGCTGGATCTGCGTTGATTTTCCAGCTCCGTCGCCACCTTCGAAGGTGATAAACACACCCTCAGCGCTCATCCCCATACTCCCGTCTACCGTCATGCTTTCAATCGTCGCATGACCTGCCCTGTTTTGGAACAAAGACATGTGTTCGTCGCATGCACGTCACTGCAGGCCCCGGTGTTCAGTTCCTGCCGATGCGCACCGGTCGACCACTACTTCGTTGTCTTCTTTGCAGCAGTTTTCTTTGTTGTTGTCTTACGTGTCGTGGTCTTCTTTGTGCTCGACTTCTTCGCGGTCGCACGACCTCGCTTCGGAGCCGGCCCCTTTGCACGCTTATCGGCAAGTAGCATGAAGGCACGTTCTTCGGTCAGGTCTTCGACGCTTTCTGCACGAGGCACCGTCACGTTCGTTTCTCCGTCTGTCACGTACGGACCGAAACGACCGTCCTTCACCGTGACCTTCTTACCGGACACCGGGTCTTCACCGAACTCGCGAAGCGGTGGCTTTGCAGCGCCTCGACCGCGAACTTTCGGCTGAGCGTAGATCGCAAGAGCCTCGTCCACCGTGATCGTGAGCAACTGTTCTTCCGACGCCAGCGTGCGCGAGTCGCTCCCCTTCTTCAGGTACGGACCATAGCGACCGTTCTGAGCGGTAATCACTTCCTGCGTTTCCGGATCAACACCGACCTCGCGCGGAAGCGAAAGCAGTTGGAGAGCCTGTTCAAGGGTCACCGTCGACAGGTCCATGCTCTTAAACAGCGATGCGGTTCGAGGCTTCGGTGCAGCCTTCTTGCGTCCCCTCGCAGTCGTGGCTTCTGTTTCTTCCGGTTCGGGAAGAATCTCGGTGATGTAAGGGCCAAAACGGCCGTTTTTTGCCACCAGCGTGTGACCGGTTTGCGGATCAACACCCAGCTCGCGACCATCATCTGCAGCAAGAGCGAACAGTTCGGAGATCTTTTCGGCGTTGACCTCATCGGGAGCAACGTCTTCGGGCAGGTTGGCGCGCGTGCCATCAGCCTTTTCAAGGTACGGGCCATAGCGACCCACGCGAACAACCACGTCATCACCAACAGGCTGCGAGTTCACGGCGCGAGCATCGATATCGTCGCCGAGTGATTCGACCTGATACTTCAAGCCGTCTTCATCGCCCTTGCCATTTTCACCCAGGTAAAAACCGGTGAGGAAGTCAGCACCCTTTTCTTCACCGGTAGCGATGCGGTCAAGATCCGTTTCCATAGACGCGGTGAAGTCGTAGTCAACCAATCCAGGCAGGCTCTCTTCCAGCAGACGCATGACCGAGAATGCCAACCATGTCGGCACAAGGTACTGACCGCGGTGCGTGATGTATCCGCGGTCACCGATCGTCTGGATCGTTGCCGCATACGTGGAAGGACGACCGATGCCACGCTCTTCCATAGTCTTGACCAGAGTTGCTTCGGTGTAGCGACCCGGAGGCTGAGTCTCGTGTCTTTCAGCGATTGCTTCCACGACGTTTGCACTATCGCCTTCGGAGACGTTCGGCAGAGTTGCTTCTGCTTCACTGTCCTTTTCAGCGTCGTAACGGCCCTTGTCACGGCCTTCTTCGTAGGCCTGACGGAAGCCGGGCTCGGTGATGACCGTGCCAGAGGCGGAAGAAACAACAGAGTGCGCACCATCGGATGTGGCAACGTCGGTAGCAACACGAATCGTCGCGGTAAAACCGACAGCGTCGGTCATCTGCGAGGCAACCGTACGCTTCCAGATCAAGTCATAGAGAGCCAACTGCTGACGGCTCAACTGACCTGCAACCTGTGCGGGGGTACGGAAGTGATCGCCGGCGGGACGGATAGCTTCGTGAGCTTCCTGTGCTCCCTTCGCAGCCTTGCCGTACACGCGAGGCTTCTCGGGGACAGAGGCGGCACCGTAAAGTTCTGCGGCCTGCGCTCGAGCCGCGGCAATGGCTTGGCCGGACAGTACAGTCGAGTCGGTTCGCATGTAGGTGATGTAACCGGACTCGTACAGAGACTGAGCGGTACGCATTGTCGACGAGGCATTCCAGTGCAGCTTTCGCGAGGCTTCCTGCTGCAGTGTGGACGTCGTGAACGGCGCTGCCGGACGACGACGATACGGCTTCTGCGTGACCGAATCAATAACCGACGTCGTGGATGCTTCCAACGCGGTGGCGAGATCTTGAGCGAGTGCCTCGTTCAGGTGCAGGACGTCAGCCTTTTCCGACTTGTCCTTCAGAACACCCTTCTCGCTGAAGTCGGAACCTGTTGCTACGGATCGACCATCAACGTGCGTTACCTTCGCGTTGAACGCGTCGCCTGCTTCGATGCGGGTCTGGATTGACCAGTATTCAGCAGGAATGTGGGCAATACGGTCACGTTCACGATCCACGACCAGACGGGTTGCCACTGACTGCACGCGACCAGCCGACAGGGAAGGACGGATCTTGCGCCAGAGCAGAGGCGAGACCTCGTAGCCGTACAGGCGGTCAAGGATTCGACGGGTTTCCTGCGCATCGACGAGCGCCGTATCGAGCTCACGAGTGTTCTCAAGCGCGCGAGTAATCGCTTCCTTTGTGATTTCGTGGAAGACCATACGCTTAACCGGCACCTTCGGTTTCAACACCTGCAGAAGGTGCCATGCGATTGCTTCACCTTCGCGGTCCTCATCAGTTGCCAGGAAGAGTTCGTCGGCTTCTTTCAGCGCACGCCTGAGTTCGGTGACCTTTTTCTTCTTGTCCGGGTTGACCGCATAGTAAGGGGTAAAACCGTGCTCGACATCGACGGCGAAGCGGCCGTAGGGGCCCTTCTTCATGTCGGTCGGAAGCTCCTTCGGCTGAGGCAAGTCACGAATGTGCCCAATTGATGCGGTCACATGGTAGTCGGGACCTAGGTATCCCTCGATGGTCGCAGCCTTCGCGGGAGACTCCACGATGACCAGCTTTGACGCTCCCATGACTCACCCTTTCGGTGCCTAATTTGAATTCAACGAAAATCGTCGCGCTTGCCTGACCTTACAACGGACCCGGCAAATTTCGCGCACTGTCCACTCGGTGTCAACGAAAGTCCACTAGACGGTCGACTGCTTGCTACACGTCGCAACTTCAAGCATTCCTGCCCGAATCAGGGCTCGAAGCGGAGTGTCGACTTCCGCGCGAACGTCTGAGATTTCACGGTCAGTGAGCATCGCCACGGCCGCACTGATCTGCCCGACCTCTAGTTCGCCGTCGCACGCCCCAACAATCGCTGACACGGCGGTACCGACCATGATGGATCGTCCAAGTCCACTGCCCTGATGCATGATCATGACGTTCGGATCAGGGGTACCTGGAACAAAGTGGCGTTCTTCAGTCACGTCATCGGCACGAACCAGAGTCAGCGCACCAAGATCGTCCGGAAGGCGCAACGCATCCAACGTGCGCTCGACATCTGCTCCTAACGGCCTGCGCCCAGTGAGTTCAAGATCGAAGTGCTGGATTCCGCGAGCGCCACCCGCTTCGTCCGCGTCCAGTCGTCGCATGGCAACAAACCCCATGCCGACTGCGCCGACGTTCGCGCTGTCAAAGTCGGCGAGCCATTTCGCGTATGCGATTTCTCGCTTCGAATCTACGAGGCCGAAAGGATCCTCGACACCGACCATCGCTCCGGATTCGCCAATGTCCAGTTCAGCATCCGCTTCAGAATCCGCGTCGTGGGGATCAGCATCTTGAAGCCACATTTCCACGTACTGCGCGGGGTCCAAGACATCGCGCTGGACAATCCACGCGTCCACGGGCCGGTCGGAGAACCACGGCTTCAGACGATCTGACCACCCAGAATCGGGATCCACATCCGCGGGGATCTCCCAGTTCCCAATCATCTGCATATACCCGCCGGGCACCAGATAATCTGGGCCCATCTGGATTACGGTGCGAACTAGTTCGTCACGACTCATCCCGCCATCGCGATATTCCAGCAGATCGTCGCCATCTCCGCGCAGAACATCAGGAGTAATAACGAAGGGAGGGTTCGTCACGATCAGATCAAAGGTCTGTCCAGCAACGGGTTCAAAAAGCGAACCCGCACGCACATCAATCTGCATGTCATTCAACGCCGCATTAAAGCGTGTGAACTGGCACGCGCGCTCTGACAGGTCAGTCGCCACAACACGTTCACAATGAGTTGCCAAGTGCATCGCCTGGATTCCGCAACCACACCCCATATCGAGGGCAGACGTAAAGGGCTTTCGGATCGTCATCTCAAGCAGACTGGTGGATGCTCCACCCACACCCAACACGTGGTCAGGGCGAAGAGCTCCGCCTGTCACCATTGACGTTAGATCTGAGGCAATCCACCAATTCAGCTGTCGAGTCGAATCAGAATCTGACCCACCGCCGACCATAACGTCGGGAATCACAGCGCTGTAGGGGCGCAGGTCAACCGTCGCGCGGTAGCGCGACGGAGAGCTCGAGTCGGCCACGGGTTGCACAAGACCCAGCGACACGGCACCGGCGACGCCACACGTGGGAAGTGCCTGATCCAGCTGCTGTCCCGCCACCGTATCGCCCAACATGAAGAGCCTGGTCAAAACAGAGATCGGAGCGGTCTGAGCACGCAGTTCAACCAACGCAGGCACACGCTGTTCACGCCCCAAGGCCGTAAGAGCACGTTGCGACACAACCTGCTTCAGAGCATCGACGTACCAGCCGGCATCATCAAAGTCAGAGCGCAGACACGCGATCAGTGCCGGATCAACGATCGGCGTATTGGCAACAGCCACTTCGGATTCGTTCATGACACCAACACTAGTTGCCACCATGGACAAATCGAATTGCACAAACCGCGCCCTGTGAACACGCAAACTTGTATCCACAAGCGCGGCCTCGTCACTGAATCACCAACAACCAGCGGAAAGCGATCGTACTCACCCAACCACGCACCAACTCCCTGCGCACCCACTCCCACCCGTCCTCGCTACACGCAGGCACCCCAACGCTGGCATGATGAGACGTACACACCGTCTACTTCAAGGACAAACATGGCCGGCGGACTCATCGCACTTCTCGACGACATTGCCACGCTCGCGAAAGCAACAGCATCATCCCTCGATGACATTGCTGTCGGCGCCGCAAAAGCATCGTCGAAAGCCGTTGGCGTCGTCATCGACGACACCGCCATCACCCCGCAGTATGTGGCTGGCCTTGACCCGAGTCGTGAAATCCCGATCATCAAGAAGATCGCGCGCGCATCCCTTATTAACAAGCTCGCCATCATCCTGCCGGTCGCATTGATCCTCACCTGGCTAGCCCCCTGGCTTCTGCCTGTCATCCTCATTATCGGTGGCTCGTATCTCTGCTTCGAAGGCGGAGAAAAAGCTCTCGCCAAGCTCCACCTCTATCCCGAACACGTTGACCACAAGGACTCAGCGACCTCCGTTACTCCTGAAGAAATTGAGATGGGCATCGTTTCTTCCGCCACTCGCACTGACCTGATTCTTTCCGCGGAAATTATGCTTATTTCGCTGGCCGGCGTCACCACCACCTCCAACCTCATCAAAGTTGGCATCATGGTCGGTGTCGCCTTCTTCATGACCTTCTTCGTCTACGGAATCGTCGCCGTCCTGGTCAAAATGGATGACCTTGGTCTACGCCTCGCAGAAAAGAAGGGTGGCATTGCCAGCTTTGGACGAGGCCTCGTTTCCGTCATGCCGAAGGTCTTCACCGTCATCGGAATCGTCGGCACGATCGCTATGCTCTGGGTCGGCGGACACATCGTCATCTCCTCCCTCAATACCCTCGGCTTCACCGTGCTCCATCACATCGTCGAGCACGGCGTCTCCTACGTCGAACACCTCGGTGGCGCCGCCGCATGGACCGCCGAAACCGTCCAATCCGGCATCTTCGGCATGATCTGGGGCATCGTCCTGGCCTACATTTGGCTCGGGTTTTCCAGCGTCATCAAGCGGGTGCGCCACACCAAGTAAGGGCATCGACGAGGCCCTAACGCAACACCTCCATCAGCAGAGGCGAGCTCGCGCACCAATTGCGCCAAGACCTACGACAGGCGGGCGCGGCCTCGTGAAACCACACCCGTTGCACCCAACGCGCGTTTTATTCCCAGCCGGCAATGGCTGAAACCTCACGTCCATGTTCCACCGTTCCCGTAGCAAAAGGGGACTAAAGCCCTGTACCCTCGAAAGTGTGAACGGCAGTCGCGGCACTGCCATAAATACCTAACGAAGGAGACGCAATGACCGTCTACACGCTCCCCGAGCTCCCCTACGACTACGCAGCACTCGAGCCGCACATCTCCGGCACAATCATGGAACTGCACCATGACAAGCACCACGCAAACTACGTCGGTGGCGCAAACACCGCCCTTGAGAAGCTCGAAGCAGCACGCGAATCCGGCGACTTCGCCGCCATCAACCTGTACGAGAAGAACCTTGCGTTCAACCTCGGTGGCCACACCAACCACACCATCTTCTGGCAGAACATGACCCCCGACGGCCAGGGTCGCCCCGAAGGCGAACTCGCCGCAGCAATCGACGAATACTTCGGCTCCTTCGAGAAGTTCCAGGGCCAGTTCGCAGCAGCGGCTCTCGGCCTGCAGGGCTCCGGCTGGGGCATCCTCGCATGGGATGCACTCGCTGGCCGCCTGGTCACCTTCCAGCTGACCGACCAGCAGGGTAACATCCCGGTCGCCACCGTCCCGCTACTCATGCTGGATATGTGGGAGCACGCCTTCTACCTCGACTACCAGAACGTCAAGGCAGACTACGTCAAGGCATGGTGGAACATCGTCAACTGGGACGACGTCGCAGCACGCTTCGAGCGCGCCCGCACCCAGTACACCGGCCTGGTTGTCGCCTGACGCCTGCCTAGTCTCTGACTAACAAAGCAGAGCCCCGGACCTCGTAGAGGTCCGGGGCTTCGTGCTTCAATCAGAGGGTGCTCAGAGCAACGCCAGCATCGTCGGCGAGACAAGCTTCAGGACATTGTTGCGTCCCTCTTCAGCCGTCGGAGCATCCAGCGCATACGCAGCCATCTGCTGGCAGGTCGCCAGGTCGTGCAGGCGAAGAGCGGCGCGAACAGCGTTCACCTTGGTCGGTGCCATCGACAGGGAGCCAACACCCAAACCTGTCAAAACCAGCGCTAACAGCGGGTCGCCACCGGCTTCACCGCAGACACCGATCGACTTGCCTGTCGAACGACCACCTTCACAGGCGAACTTGATCATCTGCAGGACAGCCGGCTGCCACGCGTTGAGCAGCGGAGCAAGCTCGCCGTCCATGCGGTCAGCGGCCATCGTGTACTGCGTCAGGTCATTCGTGCCGATCGAGGCAAAGTCAACGATGGACAGCATCTGGTCTGCGCGGATAGCGGCCGCGGGAACTTCGATCATGATGCCGACCTTCGGCAGGCCCACGCCACGCGCCTTGTCGGCGAACCACTGGGCTTCCTCAAGTGTGGACACCATCGGTGCCATGACCCAAAGGTCAGCCTTCGTGGCCTCGTAGGCGGCAGCCAAAGCAGTCAGCTGCGTATCAATCAGGTCCTCGCGAGCCTGGCAGAGGCGCAAACCGCGACGGCCAAGCGCCGGGTTTTCTTCCTTGCCAAGATCCGCAAACGACAGTGGCTTGTCGGCGCCGGCGTCAAGCGTGCGCACGACAACACGACGGTCACCGAACGCCTGGAGAACCTTGGTGTAGGTTTCCGTCTGTTCTTCTAACGAAGGCGCATCCGCGCGATCGAGGAACAGGAATTCGGTACGGAACAAGCCGGAGCCTTCAAGGTCGAACTTAGCTGCGCGTTCAGCGTCATCGACCGTGCCGATGTTGGCGAGAAGCTTGACCTTGTAGCCGTCGTAGGTCGCACCTTCACCGGACGAGCCGGCAAGCGCGGTAGCGCGATGACGCGAGCGCGCTTCAAGAAGCTCAACTTCTTCGTCGGTCGGATTAATGATGACTTCACCGACGCCACCGTCAAGGGCGAGCATGCACCCTTCGGTGATATCGAGGATGCCGGTAACCTTCACGATTGCCGGAATACCAAGCTGAGCGGCCAGAATCGCGGTGTGCGACGTGGGGCCACCGATTTCGGTGATGATGCCCTTGACCTTCTCAGGGTTCAGGGTTGCAGTTTCAGCGGGTGCCAGATCGCGAGCAACCAGGATGACAGGCTCATCGAATGAGGGAACGCCGGGAGCCGGAAGTCCGCGCAGTGCACACATTGCACGGTCGCGCACATCGTACAGGTCGGTGGCGCGTTCCGCCATGTACCCGCCCAGTCCGCGGAGCATTTCGGCGTATTCTTCGACAGCTGCTTCGACTGCGGCAGTCACACCGAAGCCCTTCTTCAGCTTCTTGTCGATCCCCTTTGCCAGACCGCGGTCTGACGCGAGTTTGGCGGTGGCTTTCAGGATCGGCTTCGACTCTTCGGGAGCCGTTTCCATACGTTCTTTGAGGCTGTTGCTGACTGTTGCGAGAGCCTCGCGCACACGGGCACCGTCCACCTCGGGATCAGTGCAAGCAGGTTCGTTCGTATCAACGCCGGGTGCTGGGCGCACGATCGCTACCGGAGCAGCGGCTGTTCCGGCTGAGACGCCGATTCCGTGAAGGACTGAGTGTCCGGTGCTCATGCTCACTCCTGGTCGAGATCGCGCGAAAGCAGTTTGGCCAGCGAGTCGAGAACAGCGCCAGCGTTGTCATCTTCGGTGGACAGGGTGACTTCGTCGCCGTGCTTGACACCGAGGGTCATGATTTCGAGGAGCGATGCTGCGTCTGCTTCTTCACCGTCGAACGAGATAACGATGTCGACACCGGATTCATCAACGGCATCGGCAAGGACGGCAGCGGGGCGCGCGTGCAGACCAACGGAGGAGGCGATGACAACAGAACGAGAGATCATGAGGTTTTCCTTCCAACCCGGGTATGTCCATCGTTGGACATATTGACCCTTGCCTTTATCGTAAAAGGAATTATCGTGCCTGTCAGCACACTTTCATGGTGCAATTGCGCGACCATTGTCACGTCAGCGCCTTCCGCCTTCTTCCCCATTCACGAGGCCGGCCACACTTTCCTCACCCACAGCCAAGCCGAGGGCCGACTACACACCGCACCAAGACGCCCAGACTCGTCCCCTTTTTTGCCTGCTTAACACGGACTTGACCAAGTATTCTGCGCGTCAGGCACACGTTCAACAGGCGACGAGATGAGTAGTCAGTAAATAGGCTCACACTTCGACAGAAGTCCATATGGTCTGCACACATCAACATCTAAAATGAACCGAACGACCGCCAGCAAAACAAGGACCTAACCCGTGAAGTCACACTCCGAGCCCACCCTGGCCGACGTAGCCAAAGAAGCCGGCGTCTCATTGACCACCGTGTCGCGAGTCCTCAACAACCGCGGATACCTGTCCCAGACAACAAAGGACCGCGTCGGCGACGCGATCGCGAAACTCGGATACCGTCCCAACCAGCTCGCACGCGCACTCCACGGCAAAAAGTCCGACACCATCGGATTGATCGTCCCGACTGTCGCACTCCCCTTCTTCGGCGAACTCGCCGTCGAGATTGAAAACGCCCTTGCCGAACAGGGCTACCGCATCCTTATCTGCAACTCGATGGGACACGCGGACCGTGAACGCGACTACTTGAACCTACTGGTTGGAAATCGAGTCGACGGTATTATTTCTGGCGCACACAACGAAGCGCTCGAGGAATACCAAACGATACGCATGCCACTGGTCACCATCGACCGCGAGCTCTCACCCCGGATCCCTAACGTTCGTTGCAACAACGAAACCGCCGGATACGACGCCACCAGGCGCTTGTTGGACGCAGGCTGCCACCGACCGGCCCTGCTGACCTCGCGCTCGCACCCGAAGAACCTGCGCGAGCACGGATATCGTCGAGCCCTTGGCGAAGACGGCGTTGAACCGGTCATTCTGGAAGTTCCCTTCCACACGGATTCTGCGATCCGCCAACTGGCCGTCAATGAATGCCTCAACTCTGTCGCCGAAGAAATCGATGGCGTTTTCGCCACCGATGACCTGGCCGCGGCCGAGGTCCTCGAATGGGCACGCCTGCACAACCTGACCGTTCCAGGCGACCTGCGAATCATCGGCTTCGATGGAACCCAGGCTATTCACCGCGCTCTTCCCGGACTGACCACGCTACGCCAGCCCCTCGATCTGATTGCCCGCAAGGCCGTCGAGATCCTGCTTGCGCAGATCAACGGTGAAACTAGCAGCGAGGCCCACGGCTCTGCCGACACATCCGATGATTCTCACGACCGAGCGACTGGCGGAAGCTACGAGTTCCCAGTGACTTTGATTGAAGGCTGGACCGCGTAAGCACACATCTCATTTCAATCGAATCAGGGGCACTGACAACCGTCAGTGCCCCTTCATTATTCGCACTCAGATCACACACACGACGGGGAGAAGGCCGTAACCTTCTCCCCGTCACGTGTCAGGAATAAAACCCGATTAGGCAGTTACTTCCTTCGGCTGTGCCTCAAGGAAGGTATCGTTCGTGGAAACGGTGCCCGTGACGGAAAGCTCGACGGAGTCAAACTTCTTCTTATTGGTGACGACAACCGGGGTGATGGTGTCGTAACCGGCTGCGCGGATACCGTCCCAGTCAACCTCGGCGAGGACATCGCCACGACGGACCATGTCGCCCTTGGCGACGCGGGGGGTGAAGCACTTGCCTTCAAGCTTGACCGTGTCCATACCAATGTGGATCAGGACCTGCATGCCGGATGCGGACTTCAGGCCGTAGGCGTGACCGGTCTCGAATGCGACCGTGACCTTGCCGTCAAACGGTGCGACGACTACGCCACCGGCGGGAATAATTGCTGCGCCCGGGCCGAGCATGCCCTTGGCGAAGGACTCGTCCTTGACTTGCTCGAGCGGGATGATTTCACCGGCGAGAGGTGCGGTGATGGTGTAGTCGGTGTCTGCGCCTTCGGCGTATTCAACGATCTTGGCTTCTGCGACGCCAGTAGCTGCAGGTGCAGCTGCGGCGGCAGAATCGGCGGATGCTGCGACTGCGCCACCTTCGGCCAAGTCCACCTTGCCTCGCGTTGAGGCATAGGCGAAGGTGGCACCGAAGGATAGGGCAAAGACGAGGATTTCAAGGAGCAGGTACATCGGGATGTCGTTCGGGATGATCGACACGAAGCCGACGAAGCCTGCTGCACCGAGTGCCTGGCCACGAACGTCGAAGAGTGCGACGCCGGCGGAGCCGATTGCTGCAGCAACCATGCCGACGTAGAAGGGCCAGCGCAGGCGCAGGTTGACACCGAAGATTGCGGGTTCGGTAATACCGAAGACTGCGGACGCGCCGCCGGCGCCGGCGAGGCCCTTCAGCTTGGCATCGCGGGCCTTCAGGAAGACAGCGAGGGCTGCAGCACCCTGAGCGATGTTTGCCATGGAGGCGATCGGGAAGATGAAGTCACCGATGCCACCATTAACGGGGAGTAGCGGGATTTCAACTGCCGGGAAGGACTGGTGCAGGCCGGTGACGACGATCGGCGAGTAGAAGAAGCCGAAGATCAGGCCACCGATTGGGCCGAGCGTGGAGTAACCCCAGTTGATGCCGTTGGTGATGCCTTCTGCGAGAACGCGGGTGATCGGGCCGATTGCGATGAATGCAAGAAAGCCGGTGAGAAGCATGGTAACCAGCGGGGTGACGAGGAAGTCAACGGTGCCGGACAGGCGCTTGTGCAGCCACTTTTCGATGACGCACATGACGAAGGTGACGGCGAGGGTCGGGATGACCTGCGCCTGGTAGCCGATCTTGGCAACTTCCATGCCGAAGAGGTGCCAGTATTCAACCTCTGCGTCGCCGGCAAGTGCCGCACCGGTATTCCATGCATTGAGCAGGTCGGAGGAGATCATTGCCGCGCCGATTGCCGCACCGAGGTAGACGTTGCCACCGAAGCGCTTTGCAGCGGAGAAGCCAACCAGGACAGGCAGCGAAGCGAATGCTGCCGACGAGATCATGTTGATCAGGGAGGCGTAGTCAGCGATGGCCGGGAACATTCCAACGACGGACTGTTCGCCGAAAAGGCCTTCAGCGGTCAGAACGTTGTTGATAGCCATCATCAGACCGCCGGCGATCAGGGCGGGGAGGACTGGAACGAAGATGTCAGCGATCATCTTGATGAAGCGCGAGAAGAGGTTGCCGGACTTTGCGGCTTCTTCCTTAGCTTCATCCTTGGAGACCTCGCGGACGGAGTGGTTTTCGACCATCTTGCGGTAGACGTTGTCGACATCGCCGGGACCGACGATGATCTGGAACATGCCACCTGCTGCGAAGGTGCCCTTGAGGTCTCCATTCGCGTCGAGGGCAGCCTGGTCAATCTTAGACTCGTCGACAATAACGAGTCGCAGGCGGGTTGCGCAGTGTGCGGCTGCGCTGATGTTATCGGCACCTCCGACCGCTTCTACAACTTCGGACGCCACCTTGGCGTAATCCATTGCCATCCACGTTCCTTTCTCGGTGGGCCAGGCGCGTGTACAACGTCGTCGTTCACTACCGGGCTATATAGCAATCGTTTGACATACTATGTGCGCCATACGCCTCAGCGCAAGGGCTTTTGTCTCATTGTTATGTGGACTTTTCGCCGAACTGACGCGCAAAAATGTGCGCTTACCACCTCAGCAGTGATGACCTGCGGACACATTCCAGCCGAAGCCCACCCAGATTGTCGATTCGCGAGGCCGCGCACACATCTCACATGCACCCTTTACTTGGCGCGGACACCTTTCAGTCCAGACGAGCCCTGCATATGTTTGTCAGAGTTACAGAACCCGATTCGCATCGCGCTTCGAGCCCAGCTGCTTCACCGTTCAAGAAGGAGCGGAAGGTGAAGGCTTTGCGACCATCTCCGAGGAAGATTTCAGTGAGAGACCGGTCGTGGATGATCTCAATATGCTCCGACTCTTCATCCGCGAGGGTCACGGTTCGTATATCTCCATGTGGGTAACGCGAGTCGGAGCGATCAACGGTCAGGGATGACGGACTCAGTGTCACATTCACTCCCGCCCCCTTTGAGCCGATGACGAAAGTAATGGAGGTGGCCTCGTCGGATGAAGTAGCGGAAGGTGCGTTGAACTCGACGTCAGCTGAGAACCTCCACGAACGCGAACCCGCGAGAGTCTCCACTTCGGAGTCGAATGACAGCGGCAAGCCGGGCAGGTAGGGACGCTGAACAAGCACGCCGTCAACCAACACCAGCTGTCGCGGAGAGGTCAAGCAGTGCACCCACCCTCCGGTTTCGATCGAGGGCTGGTCATCTTCGCTGGCGTTGCCGGCCCAGCCGACAAGAAGCGCGGGCTTCTCGTCACTCCATGCACCCCACGCAGTGTCAGTACGCGCGTAGACCTGGGGAGCGTAGAACTCGAAACCGCGGTCAAGCTCGGTAAATGATCCGTCACACTCGGTAAATTCTGTGCCGACCAGTTTTCCGACGATGTAAATGCAGGGGAAGATGTTTTCGTAGCCTTCGACGTCGGGGGCGATGCCCTGGGGACAGAAGATGAGGACGTCGCGGACTTCACCACTGACCTCATCGCTCAGGCGAACGAGGTTCGGGCATTCCCACATGTAGCCGAAGGCGTCGAATGTGCCGTTCGCATCGGGGAAGGTCATTTCTCCTTCACATTCCCAGGTACGCAGGTTGCTCGAACGGTAGAGAAGGGCGGCGCCGGTTTCGTTTTCACGTTGCACGCCGAGGAGCATGCGGTAGCTACCCGGCACTTCGGGATCGGCCCAGACCTGCGGGTCGCGGAAGTGAGCGGTATAGCCGTTGGGCTGATGGCCGATAATCGGCGGAACAAGCTTGGTGAACGATTTCATGTCGGGCGTGGTGACGACGCACTGGGTCGCTTCGCGCTCACCGGTCTGAGGATCCTTGTAGTTGCCCGTGTACCAGAGTTCCACGCCCTCTTCGGTCGCGATCGCAGTACCGGAGTAGGCGCCGTTTGCGTCCTGGTGACTGTCGGGCAGGATCGCAGGTTTCAGGTATTCCCAGTTCACGAGGTTCTTCGACGTCGCATGACCCCAGTAAACAAGCTTCTTCGGATGCTCCGGGGTGTACTGGAAGAAGGCGTGGTAAGTGTCGCCAACTTTGATCAGGCCGTTCGGATCATTGAGGCGCCCAACTGGCGGAGCGACATGAAATTGGGGGTAGTCCGCGTCTTCGCAGGCGTGAGAGCGACGTTCAGCATTGAGTGCAAAAGCCAGGAAATCCTCAGTCATTCTTCGAGACTAGCAAGTATGTCATTCGTTTGACAGAGGCTTTCGGTCATAACTTTACACACACCTCGAATCAGTCGGCCCGAATCGGGAAGCACGCCGCTTATTCAATTCCAGCAATTCGCGAGGCAGCACCGCAGGCGCGACCCCACGATCAAGATCACGCGACACCGTCTCAACCAAAGCGTGAACAAGCGCGGACAAAGCCCGCAATTCCGTCATATTCGTCGCCGAATCGAACGAGCGAACCTCAATCGTTCCACAGCCCGGCGATGGGCGAACATCCCAGCGAACCTCGTTGAAATTCACGATCCCGCCCGCGCGCTTCAAACGCTCCTCAAGATCTTCGACCTGCTCCCACGAATCCAACAGGTGTGGCAAGCCAGCGGTCGGCAGGCGTGGAGAGTCGGAATGTCGCCCGCGAAAAACCGCCTGCGGATGCGAAAAAGCTGGAACACAGGCAGACTGGAAGTATGGAATTTATACTTCGACTCATTGCAACCATGGCTGGTATCTGGGCAGCGACCCTGATTGTGCCGTCGATCAATTTCACCGACGGAACGTCACTAGCCTCCACTCTGATCGCCCTTGCGGTGATCGCATTGGTGTTCACTCTGGTGAACTCCCTGATCAAACCTCTGGTGAAGGTTTTGACCTTCCCCCTGTACATCCTGACCTTCGGTTTGTTCGCCATCGTTACCGACGCCCTGCTGTTCATGCTGACCGGCGCACTTTCAACATCCGTTGGCATTCCCTTTGAAACGGGTGGCTTCTGGGCAAGCTTCTTTGGTGCTGTCATCACCGCAATCGTCTCGTCCCTTGTTGCCGGCTTGATTGGCGCAAAGAAGGACAAGTAGTCCGCGTTCGGTCAGATGACAATGTGAACCGCTGAGATTAGGGGGCGGGGGTGTTCTGGATCCAGAACACCCCCGCCCCTTCGTATTGCTCGACGCTTCACATCTCGGTCGATGCAGGCGTTGACCGAGGCCCTTTCAGATTGGCCACGTCTCCATTCGCCATGCCGCGTCCCAGAACATCCATTCGTATCGGCTGGCCTGAACGAACGCGTCCCTCATGCGCTGGCGCTGGAGTTCTACAACGCCTTCGGCCACGCGGTCAACGATCCCGCGGACGATCTTGGTTTCTTCCGCAAACACGGGGTTTGCGTACATTCCAATCCAGTCACCGTAGGGGTGTTTTTCAAGGTCGCCGGCAGTGTCGAGGAGCTCAGTCCCCACCACTTGGTAGATCCAGAAGCAGGGCAGAACCGCTGCGGCAGCAATCCCGTATTCGCCGCTGGCAAGCTGGGCAGCCAAGAAGTCAGAGTAGGCACGACACGTTGGCGAAGGCGTTGCCGCTGCCATCACGTCGACGTGCGACGCGTGGAGCTCTCGCTCAACCTTGATCGAATTCGCCGATGCTTCGGCCCAGAACACCAGGTCATCCGGATCGTGCGCAAAAGTGGCGAGACCAGCAAGAGCTTTCGCGTATGCAGCTAAATACAGGGCGTCTTGGACCATGTAGTAGTTGAATTTGTCTTGGCTGAGGCTCCCGTCACCGAGACCTCGAACGAATTGCCCCTGGTCAATCGCTTTCTTAATGGGGGCGATCTCTTCCCACAGTTCGTCAGTGAACATCATTGTCCTTCATCATGTCGTTATTCCACAGCGCGTAGAAGTGGTGGACGGGACCGTGCCCGTGTCCGACTCCAAGCTCATCAGCCTGTTCGATCGCGCCCGTCAGGTACGCCTTCGCGCGCGTGACAGCTTCGAGCCACGAGTCGCAACGCGGGCGAAGAGCCGCAATCGATGATGAGAGCGTGCATCCTGTTCCGTGCGTATTCTTCGTGTGAATACGGTGAGCGGTCAGAATATGCGGTTCTGAGTCACCTTCGCCGAGGAAGACATCGCAGGCTTTCTCATCCAGGTGACCACCCTTCACCAGCGCATTCTTCACGCCTAGCTCGCGCAAAGCGAACGCTTGCTCCGTCATCTCATTGACGTTGGTTGCCCAATCGGATTCAAGAAGAACCGCTGCCTCAGCAAGATTCGGTGTAATCAAATCTGCGACAGTGCACAACTGCCGAACAGTGGCGATAGCCTCGTTGTCCAATAGGGGATCACCCGAGGTTGCCACCATCACCGGATCAAGCACCGTGTAAGGCAACCGCGGAAGGTATTCGCCAACAAGGCGTGCCAAGTCTGCAGTTGCCAGCATCCCGATCTTCGTTGCATCGGGAGCAATATCGTCAAGAACCGTGTCTAACTGGAGTTTGACGAAATCAACGGGAACCGCGTGGACTCCGGCCACGCCCTTCGTTGATTGTGCGGTCAGAGCGGTAATGACGCTCATCGCGTACGCACCATTGGCGCTCATCGCTTTCATATCAGCCTGAATACCTGCTCCACCCGAGGGATCAGACCCGGCAATCGTCAAAGCGGTCACTGTAGGAATCATCGATCACTCACCCCCGTCGCTTCCTGACGACCAGCGTCGGGAGCGCTGCTCCACGCATTCAGAAGATCGCGAGCAGCCTGCTTCGGATCCTCTGCGCAACAGATTGCCGAAACCACGGCACCACCATTCACACCACGCGCTTTCAAAGGCGCCATGTCATCGATACCAACACCACCAATAGCGACACTTGGCATAACGGCAAGGCGCGCAAGCCGTTCACACCCGTCATAGCCAAGGACATCGGGCGTATTCGTCTTCGTTGCCGTGGTGCGCAGAACCGAGAGGCCAACGTGATCTGCAACGCCTTCGCTTGCCGCAATCCGCGCCTCTTCATCAGTCCCAACAGACAATCCAAGGAACGCGACCTCGCCGATCATTTCACGCACAACCTTCGCGGGAAGATCCGATTGACCAACGTGCACACCCGCAACTGGGACACCCAATGCGCGAGCTGCGAGGAACACATCCACCCGGTCATTGACGATCACGGGAACCTGGTCGCCGACCGCATTCGCTACTTCGCAGACCTCATCAAGGAAGGGACCGCCATCGGAAGTCTTCGCGCGAAGCTGGACGCACGTTGCTCCACCTTCGACGGCGGCTTCAACTGTTTCACGAACACTCCGCCCCATCGATTCGCACTGCTCAGCATCCGTCACCAAATAGACCCGCAGGTCAGGAGCATTCCTCATGACAGCGGAATCCTGTCAAGGTCGTCTGTCGAGACCAAGTAGAGCGAATCAAGGAAGTGCATCTGGAACGTACCCGGGCCCGACGCTTTCTCTTGAGCAATCTCACCCGCAGCAGAGTAGACGGCGTGACCGGCAGCAACCGCTTCCAGCGGCGTCACCGCACGCGTCTTCGCCGCACCGACGAAAGCAGCGAGGAACGCACCCAGCGCACAGCCACCACCGGTGACGCGAGTCAGCATTTCTGCACCACCACCAACACGAATAATCTGATCTGCGCTGACGATTGCGTCGGTTGCGCCGGAGATTGCAACAACACTGCCGTAGTTGCGCGCAATGAGCTGGGCTGCTTCGAACGCTGATTCAACCTCGTCGGAGGCATCGACGCCACGACCACCAGCTCCCTCACCCGCAAGCGCGATGATTTCCGAGGCGTTACCTCGAACAACAGTCGGCCCCATTGTCACCAGCTCACGCGCAAGATCGGTGCGATGCACCAAGGCACCAACCGCAACCGGATCCAATACCCACGGAACGTCCGCTGCGACCGCAGCTGACGCGGCTTCACGAGCAGCTTCACGCTGTTCGGGGGTCGGCGTTCCCAAGTTAATCAGCAGACCGGACGCGATCGACGCAAACGGTCCCGCTTCGCCAACAATGTCGACCATTGCAGGGGCAGCGCCGATGGCCAAAAGGACGTTTGCCGTAAAGTTTGTGACCACTGAATTGGTAATGCACGAAACCAATGGGCTTGTTTCTCGGACAGCTTCAAGAGCCGAAGATACGATGGCACGATCCATCATTGACATTCCCTTCGTCAGAATTATCTCGACAGGTTCAACGGGTTTTTTCTCAGCCTGTGGCACCCCGTGTCACGCCATCACGTTAGCAGGTTGGACGCGGTTTCAGAACGGTCGTCTGCATCTGTCCACCGGTGTTTATCCGATTGTTCAGCCCTCGTCATGGATGCGCCTAGTATCGAAGACATACGCTTGAGAGGTCGTCTGCTCGGTCAAACCGAGCGATTCGATCCGATGTTCTTCCCATTCTTTAACCTCGGTAAGCCCCGGCTCATTTTGGCGATTCTCAATATCTCCTAGCAGGTTGCGGTAGGTTCCAATGTCGTGCGCAACCAGATTCTGTCCCTGTTTTTCGGCCGGGATGTACGTTTGCCCGTCAAAGTGAACGGTTGTCACTCCTTGGGAAGTCGCTCCCCCGTCGAGTGCTGGCACCAGGTCTCTGGTGTTCTCTAATGCGAGGACGTGGACGTGCGAAGGAGTCTGCGATCCGCCAATCGGGGACCCCGCTGTCAGGGCTGATACGACGTGGTAGTTCTGGTTCACGTCGCTACTGGTCGCCAGTTGAGCGGCAATAATGCCTCCTTGCGAATGACCAACGAATTCGACGGGTTCATCCGCTTTGATTCCAGCCATTTTCATCGCCTCTAGGACCGCGCGCGATTGGTCGGATTCACGCCCTGCTACCCCCTCAAAATTGGTGAGCATATCCTGCGGGTTACTTCCCCCGACGCTCCACTTCTGAGTACCTCGAATGACGACTGACCAGGACGAACGTGTTCGTGATCTACCCGGCGATGACGCATCGGAGGGAATCGGAGTGCTGTGTCGGATGATCTTGATTTGCCCTTCTTCGCCTCCTGAATTCAGTCCTGAAAGTGACTCCAACAGTTGTGATGGTTTCCGCGGAGTTTCAACCGTGGAAATAGGAGTAGGGGTGCTCATTGCAGGTCGAGTATCGGGGGTAGAAGGGGTGACCACGCGCTGAGTCGGATGCGAACGGATCGCACCAACCCCCTGCCCCACTCTACCGACGATCGACAGAACGGAGAGCGCGAAAGGCGTATGCGGACTCGCCGCTAATATGGGAGCGAATCCTTCTTTCACTGCTTTGATAATCCGATGTCCTCTGCCGGCTCCCGACGAGGAGCCTGTCTGAATTTCCACGCCCGTGACATTTCCGAAGAACAGTGCACCAATTCCGGACGACCACGATGCGGCGTACCCGGCGACCTGCTTCGTTGAGCTTCCGGGCACACCGCGCCGAGCGCCGAAAAGATGCAGAACGCCGAAGGAGAACGCGTCAAGATCGCGTTCAAAACGAAGTGCCGTTAAACCATCTGAGCGCCCGAACATGAACGCCAGGATCGCTGATAGGACATCAAGGTTCCGCGAGCGCACATCCCATGTGTTTTCCCTTAGCCACTGTGCAATCATCGGAAAGCCTGGTGCAGGCTCTGTGAGGTTCGGCTGCGAAAGATTCAGGTTGAAGATGGGACTGTCGTTGTGGGTTGATGACAAAAGCGCAACCGCTCGCGAGTCTGCGCCCGAATAGATGGCTGCACAGTAGGCGATCGAGTCGGCGAATGCGGACAGTTTGGCGCGAAGATACGTCATTAACGAGGCCACTTCTTCTATCGCACTAACAGCCGTGTATGCGGTGGGGCTGAGCCCGATGCCCAGGCGTGCATGATCCTGAGCCGACCGAGTGGAAGCGATCAATGCGGATAGCGACTCTTCACTCTTGCGAAGCCGGGTACATGCCCTGATCAACGCATCCGTGTCAACGTGCGTTGGCCCGCTTGTCACAACAATTCTGTTCATATCAGAACACACCTGATGACTCAGAGAACGTATGCGAAGCAAAAGAGGCAGGCGTATATGCGCCCAGCGATAACGGATTTGTTGTTTGTCCGGGCATCAGAACAACGCTGGCTAGCTGACACTCAGCAATCGCCGTGTCGAGCGCTAAAAGCGCATCATCTCCCGAGTCCATGACCACTCCGAGCTGTCCTAAAAGCACCAAGAGGTCATCTCGAGCTGCATCTGCAGCTCCACCCTGCCAGTCTTCGAAGCGCTCACATGCAACGTCGCCGTGTATGTCTTCAAGCACTTTGCATACGCTCCGCATTGATTCGCGAGCGACCTGCATATTGCCTACTTCATCCACGGATCCTCCTTCCACTCCCCACGCTAGAAGGACAGTGACAACGAGGAAAATCGAGGGAAGCAAAATTGTGGATAACCAATTTCAGGGACGAGCACCTGTGGATATCCTCGTAACAATTGCAGCCCCTAAGGAGTAACACCGTGGAAACGTTCCGGAAAACCGACCATCGGCCTCAGAAGATCTCCTATGAAGTGACAGCGCTCTTATGGCTCGCGGATGCGGGCGATCAGGCAACGCGGATTGTTCCCGTGCTCGATTACGGGAAGACCTGGCTCGAAGAGCCAGTCCTGTCTCGCATCCACGCAACCCCGCGAATGGCTGAGGAATTTGGACGAGCCCTGGCGTATACGCACGCAGCGGGCGCGCCTCATTTAGGCGCTCCACCGCCCGGGCATACAACCGACGGGTGGATGGGTGAAGCTCCATTGCCTCTCTTAGCCGATGGGGGTAGCGCATCTTGGGGACAGTACTACGCCAAATACCGGGTTGAGCCCTATATTGACTGCCCAGCTTTTAGCCAGACAGACCGCGAGCGCCTGCATCAATTCGCTGAAAAACTCGCGTCCGGGGTGTTTGATCATGACCAACCCGCTCTTGTCCGTTCCGGGGAAGTATCTCGACTTCATGGAGATCTGTGGAGCGGAAACGTCATGTGGACACCCGATGGTGTCACCCTTATTGATCCAGCAGCCCAAGGGGGTCACGGCGAAGAAGACTTGGCGATGCTCGGTGTTTTTGGTTGCCCTCATCTGGAAACAATCCGCGATGCGTACGCCGAAGCGTCACCTCTTCAGGATGGCTGGCGCGAACGCATCGGGCTTCACAGTCTTCATATTCTGATCATTCACGCCTATCTTTTTGGCGCGTCCTACCGATCAGATGTGATGCAGATAGTGAAGAAATACGGCTAGTACAACAGGTGGGAGCCCCACCGGGTCGAACATGTGCCACGTGCTGAATCAGTACGCCGATTGTGCTCCGAATTGAGAATCCGTTTCGGCACTCGCTTCACTGTCGCGCAGGGAGATCTGAAGGGCCTCGTTCAGAGCACTCCGGATTGCTTCAACGTAAATCTGGTGCCCCTGATCCGTTGCCGGGTGCACGGAGTCTCCGGCAAGATCCTCGGGGTGACGGGAAATGGGGTTCGCCCAATCGGCCGCGAACACGTTCCGGTAGCGTGTTGCTGCACGCCAAATCGTGTCATTCGACGGCGGGATCCACGTTGTGCGAGCAGGACCGAATGCAGTGACCAGGATGAGCTTTCTCTCTGGCCCGATCTGGGCAACAAGTGCGTCAATCTGGTCGTCTGTCACGACAGCATTCGTTGCCAGTGAGATGACGACGTATTCGCGAAGCAAGCCCTGCGCATTCAAAGAATCGATGATGGGACCAGCAGCAAGAACAGAACGCGAGACCTCGGCGTCAACGTAGACACCCGGGAATGCTTCGCTGAGCGCAGCCGAAGAACCCAGGGTGACCGAGTCGCCAATAATCGTGATTTCTTCGCCAGTGACCTGTGGCTGCGTGTAGTCGTAGCGGCGGATGAACTCTGGTTCACCACTTTGTGCGCCAGACTGTGCGTCACTTTGGGTCTCGCTCTGCGACTGGTCGCCCGACGAGGCCGCATCCGCGGACTGCGAGCCGGACGTCATCGCATCGCTGGCAGGAGCCGACATTGCTCCCTGTTCAATGGCGATTTGAGCGCTCGACTGATTCGGCGAGAAGCAAAGTGCAACCGCAAACAGGGAGGCAATCACCAGTACAATCACGGCGATGACGATGCGTACTTTTCCAGTGAATGTCAGAAAACCTGACCACACGATACGGCACCACTGAAGGAAGCCGACGCGACGAATTGGAGTCTCAATAAACCTGTACGACAGCGCGGCGAAAAGAACCGATGCCACTGACACGAGCGTTGCCGACATTGACAGACTCATCTGGGGAGCCACGTAGAAAGCGAGCACCCACAACGGCCAATGCCACAGGTAGATTCCGTAGGATCGTTCTCCCAGCCACACCAGGGGACGTAGTTCAAGCACCTTGCGAAGCAGGCGGGCAGTCCCGGCGTAGGACACGTCGGGAAGCAAGCCACGGATAGTGAACGCCGTCGCCAAAGACACGATGACCATGCCCCACGGGTACATGAAAGACTCCGGCAACACGGTCATCAGGAACATCGTGGCAAAGAATGAGATGACGCCGAAGAAGCCTATATATCCGGCATGTTTGGCGCGTTCATCGACCATTTGCATGGCGTTGGGGACGGCGAATGCGAGGGCCGCGCCGATCATCAGACCCCACAGGTGAGTGTCTGTTCCCATGTATGCGCGCGAAAGGTCTTGGCCGACTAGGACAGCGTGCCATGCGGTCGATGCTCCGCCGATTCCAAGAGCGATCCAGATTCTGAGGTGTTTCGGTAGCCGAACCAGAAGAAGGAGGATCAGTGGCCAGATGACGTAGAACTGCTGTTCAACGGCGAATGACCATGCGTTGGTCAGGAGCAGTGGCGACTGTTGCTCGAAGTAAGAGGCGCCGGAGATGATTTCAAGCCAGTTGTACGTGCCGGTGAGCACGCCGACGACTTGGCGAGGGAGCGCAACTAGCGCATCCGTCCCGCTGAGCAGAGCAAGGATTCCCGCACCAATACACGTCGTGACCGCCGCCGGGACAAGACGCCTGAAACGTCGAATCCAGAAATGACCGATCCCAAGTGAACCGGTTGAATCCAATCGGTCTATCAGCAACAAGGTGATGAGGAAGCCCGATAGGACGAAGAAAATGTCGACGCCCGCGAACCCGGCTTTCGCATACTGCGGGAGCAGGTGATAGACCAGAACGAACATCGCTGCGATGCCACGAATGCCGTCGAGTCCCTGCAAGCGTCGTCGAGTTGTCAGAGTTGGCGTCGGTTCCGATGGGGTGGACGAGGCCGCGCCTACTGACGAATCCCCTTCGTTATCCGAGTGCGCGGACTGAAAACCACCACCGGATTGACCGGAGGATTCAAAAGCACTCGGGCTCGGAGTATGGGGGTTCGTCACGCCCAAGATTTTAGAGTATCCACCATCGGGACACCCCATCGGGTGACGCACCTCAAAAGGTCAGACCCTCTCACGTTGAGTGGCCTCATCCCCTATCGACCTGCGGATACACTGTCCCGCTGACTATTCACGCGCACCCGAATATGTCCGGCATCATTACTTTCGTTGCGCAACACCGTTTCTTAACCACGCGCCAACATGAAAAGATGACACTATGAGCGCAAACTGGATTTCCCTTTTCTCTACCGATCATGGTTACGCCGATCTGGCAGCATCTGGCGAACCTTTGTCTCCGCTTGACGGCCGCTACCGCGCAGCCGTTGCACCTCTTGCGAATTACCTGTCCGAAGCCGGCTTGAATCGTGCGCGCATACACGTCGAGATTGAGTGGCTGATCCACCTGCTCGACAACACCGTCCTTCCTGGCGCGCCGACCCTGACCGACGCTGAACGCGACTACCTGCGCGCACTGCCCCGCGATTTTTCCGCCGACCACATCAAACGTCTCGGCGAATTCGAGGCCGTCACCCGTCACGACGTGAAGGCCGTCGAGTATCTGATCCGCGAGCACCTGGAGAAGGCCACCGGGGTCCTCGGCCCCGATTCCTCGCTTCCGCACCTGCGCGAGGTCGTCCACATTTTCTGCACCTCGGAAGACATCAATAACCTCGCTTACGCGCTCACCATCAAGGCTGGCATCGAGCAGGTGTGGCTGCCCGCCGCCCGCGAACTGCAGGCTCGACTGCTGCGCCTCGCTGAAGCCGGCGCAGACGCTCCGATGCTGGCACACACGCACGGTCAGCCTGCAACGCCCGTCACCATGGGCAAGGAAATGGCCGTGTTTGCCCACCGTTTCGCTCGTCAGCTGGCACGCATCGAAAACACCGAATACTTGGGCAAGATCAACGGCGCCACGGGAACTTGGGCAGCGCACGTCGTTTCCGTCCCGAACGCTGATTGGCCGGTCCTCGCTCGCAACTTCGTCGAAGGTTTGGGCCTGACCTGGAATCCGCTGACCACACAGATCGAATCTCACGACTGGCAAGCAGAGCTCTACTCCGATGTTGCGCGCGCCGGACGTATCGCACACAACCTGGCAACCGACTGCTGGACCTACATTTCGATGGGCTACTTCCACCAGAACCTCGCAGCGCAGGGCTCCACCGGTTCGTCGACTATGCCCCACAAGGTGAACCCGATTCGCTTCGAGAATGCCGAAGCGAACCTGGAAGTCTCGTGCGCACTGCTCGATTCCTTGGCATCGACGCTGGTCACCTCGCGTATGCAGCGTGACCTGACCGACTCGACGACCCAGCGCAATATCGGTGTTGGCCTTGGGCACTCGATCCTCGCGTTCTTCAACCTGGTTCGTGGCCTTGACGGCATCGACATTGACGTTAACCGTATGGCTGCCGACCTGGATGCGAACTGGGAAGTTCTCGGCGAAGCGGTTCAGCAGGTCATGCGCACCGCGTCGATCGCCGGCGCGACCGGAATGACGAACCCGTACGAGCGCCTGAAGGAGCTGACCCGTGGCCACGAGGTCGGGGCCACCGAAATGCGTGAGTTTATCGCCGGCCTTGGGTTGCCCGCTAAAGAAGAAGCTCGCCTTTGTGCTCTCACACCCGCAACCTACATCGGTCTGTCGACCGAAATGGCACACTGGGTGAACGACGAACGCTGATCCGACTGATCGCATTAGTTTCGGGAGTGAGCAATCTGCTCACTCCCGAAACTTTTACACCTTGACCTTTGAATCGATGCGCTAGCGACTGGGCGCGATCGAAACAATCAGGACACGGAACTCGAATCTTCCGAGACCACCACTCCCGGGTGAAAAATCTTATAGCAATATCAACTTTTACAAAAGCTAAGTTTTATAGTCGTTCGGCCGGACTGTTAATCCTATAATTTTAGACTTAGATCACTTACCATATTTCTTCTCCAACTTCTCAATATCAGAGATATCAACCCACTCTTCAGAAAATCCACATTTACAACATACATATCTTTCTACTAAAATAGAAGACAGAGTAGTTAGACCTATAGGAATATTATTCCCTGCACCATAAGCTCCAACTTTACCTGGTATAAATAAAATATTGTCACTTCCACACTTTGGGCATTTGCCGGATTTTTTCATAAGATTTTGCCTCCTAAAATTCTACTTTCTATTACTTTACTTTCGCATTTTTAGATTAATTTTATAATTCATTCCAAAAAGCCTACTAATTTATATTTTATTTCTCTAGTAGAGGGCTTGAAACCCAGTATCCACCGTTGCTATCTGCCGTTGTCATAATTATGACACGAGACCCCCATCTGCGGTCGAAGACTTCCGTGGAGCGAGCTCTGCCAAGAGCATCGCGCCCACCACCAGCGAACCACCTGCGAACAGTCGCCACGTCAAATGCTCACCACCAAAGAGGATCGCGAAGATCGCTGCGAACACGGGCTCCGTCGTCATAATGACCGCGGCACTAGTCGCAGGAATTCTTGACTGCGCCCATGTTTGAAGTCCCACAGTTACGATGCCGGCAATGACCGCCATGTAGATCATGACCGCCCAGCCGTTGATTCCCGACGGCAGGACGATTCCACCTGGCAAGGCTGAAACACCACAGATCACACCAAGAGCAATCAGCTGAATGGCTGCCAAATCAAGACCGGATTCCTGACCAGCCCACTGATCAAGAAGCACAATATGAACGGCAAACAACACAGCCGAAATGAAGGTCAGTCCCTCACCAAGCCCGACGCTCAAACCGTTCAGAGACAAAATCGACAGTCCAGTAAACGCCAAGACCAGCGCAAACACGACGGGTTTTGAAATCGGCGTCCGGAACGCGATGAAAAGCAACAGTGGCGTCAGGATCACGTACATGCCCGTAATAAAACCGGACACCGACGCATCTGCCGTCTCCAGGCCAATCGTCTGCACGATTTGCGCCACGGCGAAGACCGTGCCCGCCATCAATCCGCGCTTCCACGTGGTGACAGGAGCTCGCAGAAGTGTGCGGCCTCGTAAAACAAAAATCACCAGCGCTGCAATGAAGAAGCGGACGCCCAGGAAGTCCAGCGTCGGAATCGCCGTCAGGATCCCCTTGATGATGAAGAACGTCGAGCCCCAGATCGCGGTCACACAGATCAGGGCCAGCATTGCAATGGCATCAACTCGGGTTTTCATCACGCCAGCCTAAACCAGGCGCTTGCACCGGCGCGCGCACGTCCACTTGAAGGTTCGGTATCGAAACACAACACTGCGACGAAACCACTTGCCAGGCGTTGCACTGATTGACACCATCAATTTATGACAGTGTCGCAGCAAGAACTCCTAGTGAGCCACATTTCCATGGCCAGGCTCAAGCCGTATTTGAAGCGCACGGGAGGGGACATTCCCAAAAGCCTGGAACTATACTGTTGGCACGCCGAACTGGCGTCCGATGTTCACTTCATTCTGGGGATGACCGAAGTTTTTGTTCGCAACGCGATGGATCGGCAACTTCAGGCGTGGAACCGCAAACAGGACCCTGAAGCGACCAGTTGGCTTCTTGAGGATCCAGCTCCCCCGCTCGATAAGCTCTCTGCTTCAAAGCGAAGCCAAGCGTTGAACTGGGCGAATAAGGAATCTAAACAAAAACCGAAGGCTCACTCTCGCAAAGACCAGCCATCGCATGATGACGTCCTGTCCTGCGTCATGTTTGGAATGTGGGCGGATCTTCTTCCTCATCATGGGACAATCACGCCGTCAGATTTGGCCAGCTTGGAGGCAGAGAAGCATCGTCGCGCGTTGTGGAGACAGTGTCTGATTCACGCTTTCCCGAATGAGAAGGACCCCGACGGGTCAATCACCTACGGAAGGGTGGCGCGCCTCCACAATCTGCGTAACCGCGTTGCGCACATGGAGTTCCTGTTAGACGACGACATTGACGCGCGCATGCATGATGCCTTCAAGTTGCTTGAGTCGATCGATCATCGCATTGCCGTGTGGGTCGGTTCGAAGAGCACGGTAAAAGACACCTTGAGCAGGTGCCCCATCTAAGAATGCGCTGGCTGAAGGCTGTTTTCAGGGGGCAAGAGCGCCGTGCAGATCATCGCGGGACGCAAGGTGCCTGACGATTCGCGCACAAGCGTGAGCATCGGAACCCGCTTCGTGGTGATTCAGACTAAAGGTCGGATCACATTCGTGAAGAACAGTCGGCAACGCGTAATTTTCGAGGCCCGGAAGCATTCGTCGTGCCGTCAAATACGAGCAGAAAAAATGGTGGGGCAAAGAAAGTGTCCCAAAGTAGTCGTCCAAGTCTTTCCAGACTCGAGCGTCAAACATCGCGTTATGAGCGTAGACGGGGAGATCGCCAACGAAGCGTGCGATCTGGTCAGCGATCTGATCCCACATTGGAGCCGTCGCTACTTGACGCGGGCCGATTCCGTGAAGCCATGTGAATTCGAAGCGGCTATAACCCTGCGGGGGCTGAATGAAGGTCGAGAATTCGTCAGTCACCTGCCCGTCTTCCATTTTCACCAATGCCACCTGGCAGGCGGAGACTCCGCCACCGCGATTAGCAGTTTCGAAATCGACGGCAACAAAAGACGGTTGCGTCAAGAAGTGCAGGTTGGGAATGTATTTCGCATTAAAAGGCCGGCGCGACCGTGTTCTCTGTTCACTCAGTGTCAGCACCCCCATTCAGTGACCACCAGGATGTTGAGTCGGCGGGCAAACACCACGTGCGAGAATCAAAATCGGTGCCATCTGCCAGTGACATTCCGTTATCCAACAGGTGCACGTCACAGTCGGCAACCGCAGTATTCAGGAGTATCTGGGCACCTTGAGGGACCTGGACCTCAACATCTTCTCCACCTGTATTCGTCGCGCAGAACAGTCTTCCCGCGCTGAACGCCAGAACTTCTTCGGGAACCTGATCAGCCCAGTGCACACGGTGCGCTGACCCAACAAGTTGGCGTCGAAGTCCACCCAATCGCATGTACAAAGACAGCATTGATGTTGGATCCTCACCTTGTTCGTCACGTGCCCACGCTCGGAATTCTTCAGGTTGAGGTAGCCACGGAGCAGAAGCCCCCTCGGGTCCAAAACCCATTGACGATCCGCGCTTCTTCCACGGCAGGGGGACGCGACAGCCATCGCGGCCTCGTTGCTGGCCATTCGTGCGAATCCACATCGGGTCTTGCCTGGCCCAATCGGGAAGATCGAGTACTTCTGGAAGTCCGAGTTCTTCACCCTGATACACGTAGACCGTTCCCGGCAGAGCGAAAAGCAACGCGGTTGCTGCGCGCGCACGACGCTTGCCCAGCGCAGTATTCACGGGAGTATCTCGACGGGCATCTGCCAGCATGTCGAAAGGATCGGGGTCTTTGTCGATGCGTTCCTGACCCAAGCGGGTAACCAGGCGGTGAACATCATGGTTCGCCAACGCCCACGCGGGCCCATCTTCTTGCCCGGCAACCGCGAAGGATTGCTCAATCGAGCGACGCAACCTATACGCAAACCAAGGCTGAACCAGCAGGTCAAACGCAAATGACTGCTGAAGATGCCCAGGAGCTGTAAAACGAGTGAAAACCTCGGGATCATTGACCCACGCTTCGCCGACAAAATACTTCGGCGGATCGTAGGATTCGGCAAGCTGACGCCACTGGCTATAGATTTCGAAGAGCTCCGGCTGGGTCCACAAACCCGATTGGTCCGCGTGCGTACCGCGCGGAATCGGAAGGGACTTCACCATGCCGTGTGCAACATCGATACGGAACCCGTCGACTCCACGGTCAAACCAGAATCGCAGAATATCGAGGAATTCGGTGCGGACATCCGGGTTGCGCCAGTTGAAATCAGGTTGCGTGGAATCAAAGAGATGCAGATACCACTGAGGATTTTCGGTCCCATCGTCTAAGCGATCCCAGGCTGAGCCACCAAAAACCGACGGCCAGTCATTCGGTGGCTGACTCCCGTCACCTTCCCCGTCGGCAAAGATAAAACGATCGCGTTCGGGTGAGCCGGGACCTGCGGAAATAGCGTCGATGAACCACTGGTGTTCGCTGGAACAGTGGTTGGGGACGATATCCATCAGCACGCGAATATCCCGCGTGTGAGCGTGCGCGACCAGCTGATCGAAATCGGCCAGAGTTCCATAGTCGGGCAAAATCTGACGATAATCCGCAATGTCGTAGCCGTGGTCGTGTTGCGGAGATAGATAGCAGGGGTTCAGCCAAATCGCGTTAACGCCCAGCTTCGCCAGATCGTCCAGCGACTGCGTAACCCCCGGCAGGTCACCAATCCCGTCGCCGTTCGAGTCACGAAATGAGCGGACATAGACCTGATATGCGACCGCACCGCGCCACCACGCTCCATTGTGTTCCTGGTGAGCAGTCATTCCGACCCCCGATCTGATAGTCCGTTGTGCTCCGCGCACTCCACTATTGTCCATCAGACCATGGAGAAACCGAATTTCGTTGTTACGGGCGCCAGTTCCGATCCGACGCGGGAGCACCGTATCGCTCGAACAGGTCGGTGGGTCGAGCGGTTCCGTCTTCGAATCCCAGTAGCGTCATATCCGCCATCACTATCGACGAGGCCGCACCCGTTTCGCTCATGTCCAGAGCATCTGCGGATATACAGTTCTTGTCTGCCTGCCCCTCTGTGTCACAGTCGGCATCGGCTAGAATCTGCGCCATAATACGACCACGGATAGCGAGTGGAGCTAGTTCACCATTGTCCCAGACAGCGTGGGTCGCCCCATCAAGAATCTCTCTCAAGTCATCTTCTTGGCATTGCGCTCCGTCGGTATCAAGCGTGATATCGAAGGTCACCAGCGCCGGTTTCCCGAAGCCTTCCCCTACGTTCACCGACACATCGAAGTGAATGTCTTTCCAGTATTTTTCAGTGAGAACATCATCGATCCCCGCTTCGATCAGAGTTTCAAAACGGTCTGATCGGCCTCGTCGACGTGTCGGCTTCATTGCACGAAAGGCGATACCTGCACCCAACGCGCCAAGGCCCAAGACCCCGATCATCAGAGGGCTTCCGATCTGCGGAATCTGTGAATTCTTGCCGTTGCCGGCTGAAGGTATCCTCTGGCGTGACATGGCAGCCATCCGCATCCTCCGTCCGATTTCGGACAATTCTGAGCCTGTGGATTCACTCGTCATTGGGTGTCCTTTCCAGGGAGGGGAAGTCATTCAGAGTCGATGTGGAGAGCGCCCCTTCATCGGAGTCACTGGATGCAACTGAGACGGTGGCGCACGATGAGGAGGGTGGCCAAGAAACATCGAATTCCACGGGAGTGACGGAATCGTCTTTTGCAAGCGTTGCCACCGGGTCGAATGTCTCAAAAGAGGTCGGCGTTGTGACGTCCTGCCAGATTTCGTAAAACATGACGCGCGTGACCTCGTCATCTTGAGGAAGAAAATCCTGCAGTGCAGCAACAGCGGACGCGGTTCGACCCCACGGATTGACCTTCACCATGCGCTCCAAATAGCGCACTGTTTCGGTGTACGTTGCCGACGAATGGGCGTAATAGAGAGGCTGGCGACGCGGTCGCACCAACTTACGACCGATCACGACTCGGTGATCGACCTGACGCGCCGGAGTTCCATCCATCGACGGGATAACGTCCTGGTCGTGAGCCAGCGACACCATGGTGACGTCCGGGCGAATCCGATACCTGCGCGCCGGTGCTCCCGTCGCCAGGATTGCTTGCACATCTAGGCCGGCCATCTTGGGATTCATCGACGCCAACACGGTCGCAATCAATCCCCCCTGCGAATGACCGCAGATCAGCACCGGTTCCGTTGCGTACTCTTCCGGGTTAAGGCCATCGCGTTTCATTGCATCGTGGATCGCCATGACAAGCCCACTGCGCATATTCGATTCGATACCGATCATTTCGCGGATGTTTGATTCCATATCCGCCGGATTCGCGTTCGATTCGAAGTCCATACGCGCCGTTCCAGGCAGGGATACCAGCCATCTGCGGGCTTCTCCTTCGCCGACGCGGGTTATTTTCACCGTGTGCCCGTCGGTCATCGACCAGTACATGTCGTCGATATCGACGCATAGATCACTCAGACTCTGGGGGGCTTGCCAGCGACGAAGTGCAGCTGTGGCGTGTCCGGCTGGGGGATCAATGGACGAGGCTTCGGCTGAATCTGCGATCACTTGGGCGTGAACAGGGCCGGAATGAATGTAGCCCACGGCCGTTCCGATCGACAGCATTCCGGTCATCAATGTGTCGTATGCGCGTTTGGGAACAAGAGGAAGTGCTTGAGCTGCTCGTTTCCCCATTGGACTGTCGGGTTCAAGGGCGATACGAGCACGCATCACCGTCTTTGCCACGTGGGAAACAGCCTGCGCACTACCGGCGAGGAAGCGGACGAAGAGCGTATCAAGACCGGGTTCGTCGAAGAAAAGGCGTTGCGAGCGCTCCGATGAATCGGCGCCCATCGATTGAGAGGCGTGGCGAGCTTTTTGTCGCATCTCTTCAGAGAGGGCGGGAGCTTCTGAGACGAGGCTTAATGCCACGGAGGCAAGGAGTGCTGGAGCCAAAGGAATCAGGCGCATGGCGGTGTAAGCGGGAGAAAACGACTGGGGAACACGGCGAGGCGCATAGATGCGTGGTGTACGACGACGCGCCATGGCTTCTCCTTTCCTCGCGGTTCCTTGTCTTTCAAGCGTAGTGCGGTCAGCGAAAGGCGCAATCAGGGACACCCCCTGTTCATTTGCCTGTTCCCTGAGTTCCACACGTACCGTGGCAGATTTCAGCCATTGACACCCATACCCCCTAGGGGTATCTTCGTTTCAGAAGGACAAGCAGGAAAGGCAACCTATGGCATACGGATATTCAGCCTCCACTGACCGTTATCTGGCCAGACTCCGCCGTATTGAAGGACAGGTTCGCGGACTCCAGCGCATGGTCAGCGAAAACGAGTACTGCATCGACATCATTACGCAGATGTCCGCCGTTCAATCAGCGCTCGATTCTGTTGCCATCGGCCTGCTGGAAGACCACATGAACCACTGCGTCGTCCACGCCGCCAAAGAATCCGACGAAGCCGCGCACGAAAAGATTGAAGAGGCCACCAAGGCAATCGCCCGGCTCATCAAGTCCTGAACCACCTACTTTGCACGATCCAGCCACAACAAGGAGAACAGCATGACCATGGAAATCGATCGCACCGTTGAACTCGCCGTTAATGGCCTGACCTGCGGACACTGCGTCCAGTCCGTCACCGAGGAACTATCCGACGTTGCCGGCGTGAAGAACGTTGACGTCATCCTCAACTCCGGTGCCACCTCCAAGGTCACCCTCGTGTCCGACGTTGCCCTTGACGATGACGCCCTGCGTGAAGCCGTGTCCGAAGCAGGCTTCGAGCTGGTCGGCATCACCCGCGACTTCTGAGACCCTCGGGCGCGGGCATCGCCCGCGCCCGGCCTCGTACCTCAAAACTGGCCGGCACGTGGCCCAACATAACGCGCCACGTCCTCGACCACCTCCCTTCCGCGCCCGGACACCCACGACCGCCTGCAGGCACGCCACCAGTCGGCATGCCCACACACTCAGCCTTCGTGGCACGTCCCGACAAGCGGACAAGGAAAGACAACCGTGTCTACATTCTCCACTCTTCAGTCCGTCGCCCCCGTTTCCGACTCCTATGAATCCGAGGGCACAACCCACATCGGCGAAGGCATCAAAGTTCATGCGCAGGATCTCAAGCGCCGACTGATCATCTGCATCCCCTTCTGGCTGATCGCCATGCTTTTGTCGATGCTGCCCACCTGGCAGTTCGTCGGCTGGCAGTGGGTTGTCGCCATTGCATCGATCCCCGTCACCACCTGGGGTGCATGGGCCTTCCACAAGGCAGCCTTTGCGGCTGGACGCCACGGATCAACAACGATGGACACCCTGGTGGCACTGGGCGTCACTGCGTCCTCCCTGTGGAGCTGGTGGGCTCTCCTCTTCGGTGGTGCAGGCGAACTCGGCATGCGCATGTCGATGACTCTCTTCCCACGCGCAGCCACGGCCACACATCACGCGGAAATCTATTTCGAGGGCGCCTGCACGATCACCGTCTTCCTTCTGACCGGACGGTGGATGGAAGCGCGCGCCCGATACCGCGCCGGCAACGCACTGCGAGCGCTGCTTGAATTCGGCGCAAAGGAAGCGACGAAGATCGAAGTCGATCCCGCCACCGGCGAGCGTCACGAAGTGGTTGTTCCGGCAGCATCTTTGCAGGTCGGCGACATGTTCATTGTTCGGCCCGGCGAGAAGGTGGCCACGGACGGCATCGTTGTTGAAGGCCAGTCCGCACTCGACACTTCCTTGCTAACCGGCGAATCTGTGCCCGAAGATATCAGCGTGGGCGACGAGGTCACCGGCGCGACGATCAACACGTGGGGCACCCTCGCGGTCAAGGCAACCCGAGTCGGAGCCGACACTACTTTTGCTCGCATCGGCGCGATGGTGAGCCAAGCGCAGGCCAGTAAAGCCCCTGTTCAGCGACTTGCCGACCGTCTTTCCGGAGTCTTCGTTCCGGTCGTCATCGGCATCGCACTGGCGACTTTGATCGGCTGGCTGATCGCTGGAGCATCCCTGCAAGCAGCCTTCACCGCCGGCGTTGCCGTGCTGGTTGTCGCCTGCCCATGCGCACTCGGCTTGGCGACTCCGACCGCTCTTATGGTGGGATCCGGTCGCGCATCCCAGCTGGGTATCGTCATCAAATCCGCCGAAACGCTGGAGCAGACGCGAACGATCGACACGATCGTTCTGGATAAGACCGGCACCGTCACCACCGGCAAGATGTCGCTGGAAAGCATCGTTGCTCCACCGGAGTCGAACGGCGACCGGCTATCGGAAGATATAATCCTCAGCCTTGCTGCCGCGGTTGAGTCTGCGTCCGAGCACCCTATTGCTCGCGCCATTGTCAGCGGTGCGAGCGCGCGGGGAGTCGCGCCCTCGTCGATTCGCGGATTCTCGAACCACGCAGGACTTGGTGTATCTGCGCTGGTAGACACCCCTTCCGGTGGCGATTCGCTGGTGTTGGTTGGACGCGCGTCATGGCTGGATTCCCTGGGCGTCACCATTCCGTACGAGGTCGAGTCTGCAGTTGCCACCGCCGAAGCAAGTGGCGCGACCGCAATCATGATCGCCCAGACTGGCCAGTGGAGTGATTCCAACGAGGCCGGCCACGCTCACTCAGCCACCGCAGTAGAATCGGTGGCCGACTCTTCCACCTCCGAGTCGGCAGAAACTTCGCTTGACATCCCCGGCTTGACCGCGCCCGCTCCTCTGGCCACGATCACTATGAACGTCCAGGGCATGACGTGCGCGTCGTGTGTGCGCAGGGTCGAGAGGAAGCTCGGCACACTCGACGGTGTCAGTGCCTCGGTGAACCTTGCGACCGAGTCCGCGACGATCACGCTGACCAAACCGCACACGGATGAAGAACTCGAAACCATCGTCAACAACGCGGGATACCAAGGAACCGTGCTTTGGCGAACCGACGTATCTGCGTCAGAGACGTCGATGTCAGCGAACACCGAAGAGAAGACGACCTCCGCTCAGAGGATCCTGCCGGAGCGTATTGAAGGCTACGCGTACGGTGTTCTGGTTGTTCGTGACACCGTGAAGGACACGTCTAAGACCGCAATCGAGCAGTTCAAGGGATTGGGTATTGAGCCGATCCTACTGACCGGAGACAACGAGGCAGCCGCTCAACATGTTGCTCAGCAAGTTGGTATTTCGCGCGTTATTTCGCAGGTTATGCCGGAAAAGAAGTTCGACATCATCAAGGGATTGCAGGATGAGGGACGCGTTGTCGCCATGGTTGGCGACGGCATAAACGACGCTGCGGCACTTGCTCAGGCGGGCACCCATGGCCTGGGGATCGCTATGGGATCAGGGACCGATGTTGCGATCGAGGTCGCCGACGTTACGTTGGTCAATTCCGACTTGACCAGCGCAGCCACTGCCATCCGCATTTCGCGCCGTACCCTGCGCATCATTAAGGGCAATCTGTTCTGGGCATTTGCCTACAACGTTGCAATGATTCCGCTGGCAATCGCCGGCCTGCTGAACCCCATGCTTGCGTCGGCTGCAATGGCGTTCTCATCCGTGTTCGTTGTGTTGAATTCGTTGCGTTTGCGTTCAGCACACTAGCGGGTCACCACGTGAACAACTGTCCTAACAGACTTTGCCAGTGTTTTACACTGTAAGGGTGAATCCTCCCAGTCTGCCAGCACGGTCAAACGTCGCCCCTCAACGAGTGGCAGCCATCATCCCAGCCCACAATGTTGGCCACGATGTTGCCGGTACTGTGCGCGCATGCCGAGCCATCCCCGGCGTCGATCTGCTGATCGTCGTCGACGATGGGTCCGATGACAACACGGGAGCTGCCGCCCGCGCCGCCGGTGCAGTCGTCGTCCGCCATTCTGTGGAACGAGGCCGCGCATCCGCCATCGAGACTGGCGTCAAAGTGGCCGCGATGCGCGATCGGGCGGATTGGCCTGCGCGCCTTCTTCTTGTTCTGAACGCTGACTTGGGAGATTCGGCGGTTGAGGCTACTGCGCTTGTTGAGTCCGTGATGAACGGTGAAGCCGACTGCGCGTGTTCTATTCCCGTAGGAATGAGCCTCACGTCGAAATTGGGACGGGCCGCGCGGTTGGCGCGTCGCGTTATTCGACGCGCAACCGGCTGGGAACCCGCTTACCCGCTTGCGTCCGTGCGTTGCGTGACACGCGAGGGAATCACGGCAGCTATGCCCTTTATGAACGGGTACGGCTTGGAAATTGCGATGACGATTGATGTGCTCAACGCGGGCTTGTCGATCATTGAGATTCCCTGCAGTTTCGAACGCACAGGTGCCGATAAATCATTCGGCGATTTGAACCCGCGTACGCGCTTCACCGATACGACGATCGCTTCAATTCGCACGGTATTCGGTCGCGTAAAAGCGCGCCACCATCACCCGCACCCGTATGCGAATGCTCGCCAGGGTGTTGGAATCCCCTACCCATGCGTTGCACGTGATCGGGAACTCACTGACGCCTAGCCGTTCAAGGATTTCAACCGTAAAACTTGGGTGCCCTGCTTGGGAGGATCCCAAGCAGGGCACCATACGCTTGTCAGCGACTCACACCATCAATCAGCGGATCGTCACCTGACGCGAGACCATGCCCTGGCGAGCACGACGCTCATCAGCGGTCAGTGGCTCCTTCACGGCAAGAGCCTTTTCAAGCTCAGTTGCCAGGGTTGCTGCGTCTTCGGCGATGTCATCAGCGGTCGCACCCTCGGCAAGTTCGAAGACCGGGATTGCGATGCCACATGCACGGAACGCCCCTACGAAGCGCGAGCCCTCGCCCATGCGAGCCTTGCCAGCCGCCTGCAGGCGAGCCAAGCCGGTAAACAGCGCGGACTCTTCCACGTCGGTCACGTAGCGCACGAAGTTACGGTTCATCTCGCACCAGAACATACCGGTAACACCAGGAACTGCGACGGTTGGGATGACCTCGTCGCGGTTTTCTTCAAGCGCACGAGTGGTCTGCTCGTCCATTTCCTCTTCCGGGTTCAGCCAGAAGTGGAAGTTTTCTTCGAGGCTCATTTCGCCGAAGCCTTCCGGATCTAGGATGTCCTGGAGACGATCGGAAGGTTCGCGCACATCAATGTCAATAACGCCCTCGACGCCGTCAGCCTTGGCTGCAATCGCTGCGAGAATTGCAGCGCCAGCGTCGTGTGACAGGTCGGCCGAGTTGAAACGAGTCTGAGCTGCAACCAGAATTCGACCATCGCCACGCACCATCGCGGGATGACCGTCCGGGAGCAGAGTGACGAAATCGAATTCGACCGCGCCATGCTCAGCGTTAGTGCATGCGCTCATGATGGCGCACGGGAGGATCTCGCGCATGGCGACCAGTTCAACCTCACCCTTGAGGCCCTCGTAAGGGCGGGCAACGAACGGAATCGGAGCGCGGAATGCCGGACGAGCGGCAGGATTTGTTACCTTCTTGCGGCGGCTTGCTTTACCCATAGTCCAAATCGTAGCGGTAGCACGCCCGCCAGCGTTATTCCGCGTCCGGTTCGGCGCTAGTCCAATCGGGCACACTCAAGCGCGGTGCGACAATGCAGATGATCCCGGCCTCGTCATTATTATTCACGAGGCCGGGACCGCAAGCGACACTGGCACCTGGAAGTGCCCGGAAAAACTCAGCTATTATCCGCGGCAGCCTGAACAGCCGGAAGAGCAGCCTTGAAGCGTTCCAAGAACTTCTCGTACGCCTTAGCATCATCGGGATCCGCGTCGATGACGGTAGCCTGGGCGTTCGCGAACACCTTGGAATCAAGATATTCGGGAAGAGTCTCACCTTCACCGCGCGACTTCATGAACTGAGCGAGCACCGCGATACCCCACGCGCCACCCTCGCCAGCGGTTTCACCAACGGACGCCGCAATCCCCAGCGAATCCGCGAGGATCTTCTGCGCCACACCCGGCGTCTTGAACAGACCACCGTGAGCGAAAACCTTGTCCAGCCCGACCCCTTCATCGGCAAGAATGTCGAGTCCAATACGGACGGCCGCGAAGACGCTCATCAGCTGAACGCGGAACGCATTCGCTAAGGTGAACGTGGCATCCGGGGTGTGAGTGAACAGCGGGCGACCGCCTTCCAAGCCCATGATCGGCTCTGCGGACAACGTGTTGTACGCCAGCAGTCCCGCACCATCGGCATCACCCTTCAGCGCGTTGAAGTACAAAAGGTCATACACGTCAGAAACCTTCATATCCATGCCCGCAAGCTTCGCAAACTCGACGAACATGCCGACCCACTCATCCAACTCGGACGAACCGTTATTCGAGTGAACCATCGCCACGGGCGAACCGTCGGGAGTCGTCACCATATCGACCTCAGTGTGCAGGCGTTTCAACGCCTTCTCCAGCACGATCATGAGGAACACGGAGGTGCCACACGAAATGTTACCCGTACGCTGAGCCACCGAATTCGTCGCCACCATGCCCGTACCGGCGTCACCTTCAGGCGGACACATCGCAATACCCGGGCGGAGTGTGCCCGTCGGGTCAAGCAACAGCGCGCCTTCCTCGGTCAGGACACCCGCATCTTCGCCAGCACTCAAAACCGTCGGAAGCAGGTCGGACAACCGCCACGGCAGATGACGCGGAGCAACCAACTCGTCGTAGGCAGCAACCATCGACGCATCAAAATCACCGGCAACCGAATCAATCGGGAACATACCCGACGCGTCACCAATACCCAGAACATGACGACCAGTCAGTTGCTCATGCACCCAACCAGACAGAGTATTGATCGACGCAATCTGAGGAACGTGCGTCTCTTCATCAATGACCGCCTGATGAAGATGAGCAATCGACCAGCGAAGCGGAATGTTGAAGTGGAACGCATCGATCAGCTCGGCCGCGGCGCGACCCGTGTTCGTGTTACGCCACGTCCTAAACGGAGCAAGCTGCTTGCCATCGGCATCAAACGCAAGGTAGCCATGCATCATCGCCGAAATACCCAGCGAACCGTAGGTCGTAGGAACAACACCGTAGCGTTCCTTCACCTGCGCAACCAGCGTCGCATAGGCATCACACAAGCCTTCTTTGACGGCGGAAAGACTGTATGACCAGAGGCCGTCGACAATCTGGTTCTCCCACGAATGACCACCCGTCGCCAGAACCTCGTGGTCGGGGCCAATAAGAACGGCCTTAATTCGAGTTGAGCCGAGCTCGATGCCCAGCGCGGTCTGGCCGTTTTCAATCAGCTCTTGAACTGCAGCGCTCATGCGTTTAGTCCTCCACTTGTCATCGTTGACGTGTCGAAATTGTTTCACGCGTTATCGACGTCACGCTATCACTGACTCAAATGTCCGTAAGGGTTTGCCCACAATGACGAAGAAGTGCACAAATGATGGCCGCAGCACCATCGTTTTCGACGGCTCCCGTGACAAAATCACCGGATTTTTTCACATTATCATCGGCGCCACCCATGACAACGCCGAAGTTTGCCCACTCAATCATGGGAACATCATTCGTGCCATCACCGATCGCGACAGTGCCTTCAAAGGGAACACCCAAGTCGGCGCTCAGAGTTTCAAGCCCGCTGGCTTTCGTTACTCCCAGGGGAAGAACGTCAGCCCAACTGGTCCAACCGATCGAGCATTCCCAGTTCCCAATAACTCCCGCATTGGTCAAAGCAGTTTCAAACTCTTCACGGTTCATCGCTGGTTCACGAATGACAACCTTGATCGCGTCAGCTACCTTGAGGTCTTCGATCGGTTTCAGGGCGAATTCTTCGATCAGTTCCCCGGGTGGAAAAACGCCGGAGATGAGGAACATTCCAGGAATTTCCACACCGATCAGAGCATTCGGCATCTCCTGACCAACCTGGTCAACCAAGGTCGACGGATCAAAAGTGGAAATGTCAGCAGACAATGCGCCAGAAACATACGCGTCAGAAAAGTGAACGCGGATAGCACCGTTCGAGCAGAGCGCCCACGCACGAGGATCCCCCAGTTGCTCAAGCACCGGCTGCGTTGCTTCCAACGAACGCCCCGTCGCAATAACGACGTTCATCCCCGCATCTTCAGCAGCGCCGATTGCTGCGCGCACACGCGCCGACGCCCCCGTCGGTAAGAGCACCGTTCCATCAAGGTCAAGACCGATCAGGATCTTCTTCGGATCCGTCGGCATCGATTCGGGCAACGCCTGAAATGCCGATTCGACCAGTGATTCAAACTGGATCGGTGCCTCACCCGATGGGGGCGGGGACACAAGGTTAACGATGGGTGCGTTGGAAGTTTCAGCCATGTGATGTCACTTGACAGGCTCGAGCACTTCCAGACCACCTAGGTACGGGCGCATTGCTTCGGGAACGTAGACCGAGCCGTCTGCCTGCTGGTGATTTTCGAGGATCGAAACCAGCCAGCGAGTGGTGGCAAGAGTGCCATTCAGCGTTGCCACTGGGGCCATGCCATTTTCGCGGCGCTCACGAATGCCCAGGCGACGTGCCTGGAAAGTGGTGCAGTTCGAGGTCGACGTGACCTCCATGTAGCGTTCCTGGGTCGGCAACCATGCTTCGCAGTCGAACTTGCGTGCAGCCGAGGTGCCGAGGTCGCCGGCAGCCGTGTCAATGACGCGGTAGGGAAGCTCAACCTTGCGGAGCATCTCTTCTTCCCATGCCAGGAAACGCTGGTGCTCTTCTTCAGCCTGCTCGGGGCGGCAGTAGGAGAACATTTCAGCCTTGTTGAACTGGTGGACGCGGATGATGCCACGCGTGTCCTTGCCTGCAGAACCGGCTTCGCGACGGTAGCAGGTGGACCACCCCAGATAACGCTTCGGACCGTCGGACAGATCGAGGATCTCGTCGGCGTGGTAGCCCGCAAGGGCCACTTCGGACGTACCGGTCAGGTACAGGTCGTCGGCGGGCAGGTAGTAGATCTCGTCCGAGTGCTCGTTGAGGAAGCCGGTACCGCCCATGACTGCGGGGGTCACGAGGGTCGGGGTCATCATCGGGACAAAACCAGCCTTGACGGCCTGGTCGAGTGCCATTGTCATCATGGCGAGTTCAAGGCGAGCGCCGATGCCCTTGAGGTAGTAGAAGCGTGCGCCGGAGACTTTTGCGCCACGCTTGGTGTCGATCGCGTCGAGGCCTTCACCAATGGCCAGGTGGTCTGCGGGTTCGAAGCCTTCGGCTGCGAAGTCACGTGGCTTGGGGCCTTCGTGGCGCAGGACAACGAAGTCTTCTTCACCACCAACCGGAACACCATCGAGGACGAGGTTCGGCAACAGGCGTGCAAGACGGTCAGCGTCTGCGTCTGCTTCGTTCGCCTTGGCTTCGAGAGCCTTCACCTGTTCGGCAAGTTCCTTCGCCCGAGCGAGAATCGCAGGGCGCTCTTCCTTGGATGCCTTACCGACCGACTTGGAAACTTCCTTCTGGGTAGATCGAAGGGACTCGAAATCCTGCAGGCTGGTGCGACGCAGTGCATCAGCTTCAAGGATGCGGTCGACGAGTTCAACATCGCCACCGCGTGCGCGCTGGGAGGCACGGGCGGGCTCAGGGTTTTCACGAAGTGCGCGAACATCAATCATGCTTCCAATCTTAGGGCAGGGTTCGGCCTGGCGTTATTCACGACCAGCGCTTGTGTGGATAACGCAAGTGAACAGGCTCCGGATGTGGACAGGCGTTTCCACAGCGATGGATTGCGGATTTGATTTATCCACCAATTTTGTTTTCTGGCGGGACGCGAAAAGCGTTCGATGGATAGTCTTGGATGCATGATGATCTGGATTGTGGTGGGCATTCTTACGCTTGCGTTCGTTCTCTTTGGTGGCCTGTGGCTCTGGCGTTGGTATCAGACGCGTCAAGCACGCTTGCAACTGCGCAAAGATGCGATGCTCACCCCCAGTTCCGCTTTCGATCCCGAGCGCGGTCGCCCACGTCCGTGGGTGATCGTGAATCCGGTCAAGCATGATGATGTGGATGCTTTCAAAGCCGAAGTCAATCAGGCTGCGCATCAGATGGGCATTGACCACGTGCATTGGCGTGAAACAACCGCGGAAGACCCCGGCACCGGTCAAGCAATTGACGCTTTGGCGCAGGGCGCATCCGTCATCATTGCTTCCGGTGGTGACGGCACGGTGCGCGCTGTGGCCGCGGGCGTTGCTGGGTCGGGTGTGCGTATGGGCATTATTCCCGCCGGCACCGGCAACATTCTGGCCCGTAACCTAGGAATTCCGATCGACGATTCAGCTCAAGCGATGCGCATTGCTCTGGGAGAAAACCACCGGGCGCTTGACTGCGGGTGGTTGCGCGTCGACAACGTCGACACGCCTTCCGAGATTCCCGCGGAGGGAATGCTGGTGCGGGCGGCTCTGACGAAGAACAGAGTTGACACTGATACTCCGCCATCACTCGATCAGGCGGACTCCTCACTGGCGCACCGCGCTCAGAATCTGCCCGGAACGGACGAGTATTCGTTTGTCGTCATCGCCGGTCTTGGCTTCGACGGCGAAACGATGGCTGCGACCGACTCAGAACTGAAGAAGAAGGTTGGATGGGTTGCCTATGTGATAGCAGCCCTCGGAGCAATCGCGAAGGAAGGAACACGACTGCGCTTGATGCTCCGCAACCCGAAACCGATCGATGATCCTGTCGGGGATGCTCCCGGAGATGATGAGCACTCTCGCGTCGTTGACGAATCCGCAACGATCAGCGGGGTCAGCGTCCCTGATCAGCCCGAATCAGTTCTCACGTGGGTTCATTCGCGCACTGTCATGTTTGCGAACTGCGGGGAACTTCCATTCATCACCTTGGCACCGGGTGCTCGCGTCGATGACGGGCTGATTGATGTCATTGCCGTCAACACGGAAGCTGGCGTGCTGGGCTGGGCGGACCTGTCCTTGAAGATCATGGGACAGGGACTGGGTGTGAAGACCATGAATCTTCCGGTTTCCACCGGCAAGATTCAGTTCAGGCAGGCAGAGGGCGCATCCGTCGCCGCTCAATCACCCCAGGTGATTCAGGTTGATGGTGACGCGATCGGAACTGCGCGAACCGTTCACGTCCGGCTTGATCCACAGGCTCTAGATATTGCGGTTCCCGGCCTCGAAAACTGAAACCGGGAAATAAGCAGTCAGCCGTTCAACGGCCACGACGGCGCAACCGGGTAATCCGGAACGTCAACGCCATTTCCACCCTGAAGAATTGACGCCACCCATGCGCGACCCGCGTGGAAATCCTCATCGCTGGTTCCACGCAGAACATGTGCTTTCATTCCGTCAACGCGCGGGTACGAACCCATAAAACGAACCTCGGGCGAATAGCGATGCAGACCAACAAGAGCGGCTTGAACACGTTCTTCGGAAATGTGTCCAACAATGTCGATGCTGAACGTGTAATCACCCAAACCGTCACCGCTTGGGCGAGACTCAATACGCGAAAGGTCGACACCGCGGACAGCGAACTGCTCCAACAGGGTCAGCAATGCACCGGACTCGTTCACCGGAAGAGCAACCTGGATCGTCGTCTTATCCGCACCCGTTGGCGCGGGGATCTGACCCGGCTTCGACACCAGGACGAAACGCGTCACGGCACCCGGATTATCAGCGACGTCCTTGTAAATCGCTTCAAGACCATAGGTCTGAACCGAAACCTCGTTGCAGAGAGCCGCATCAAACGGGGCGTCACCACCGGAAAGGATTTCTGCCCCGGCTGCCGTGGAAGTGGCAGGCACGTGAACAGCGCCCGGGAAAGTGGCTTCAACCCATCCACGACACTGAGCCCACGCGTGCGGGTGCGTACCAATGCGACGAACATCTTCGGGCTGGGTTCCCGGACGAACAGCCAGCTGGAACACCACTTGGACAACCATTTCAGCAACGATCACCAGTGGCTCACCTCGGGAGAGTGAATCAAGAGTCGCGTTCACGCCACCCTCAATTGAATTCTCGATCGGCACAACCGCGCGGTCGGCTTTGCCCTGGCGAACAGCGGCCAGAGCCTGCGGTGCACTGGTCATCGGCATCAGTGTCGCGTCGACTGGCGCGACTTGGCGCACGGCCTGCTCGGTGAACGTTCCGAACGGTCCAAGGAATGCGATTCGCAATGACATTGATGTCCTTCGTTATTTGTTTTCCGCAGACGCAGAGTCGGCGTTCTCAGATACGGCGCCACATGCCGTGATCCTGTAGAGCTTCGCGGTTCCGCCTTGATCCACTAATTCAAAGCCATACGAGGTATCAACGTTGTACAGGCCCGGGAATCGAGACGAACGCAGGAAGTTGTAATACTTTCCGTCTTCATCGGCGTAGTAGTGCGTGATCCCCATCTGATTGACGACCTCGCACACTTCGGGATTGTCGTGGATCTCGTTGAAGTGTTTCACCAGAACCTGTTGCCAGCGTTCCTCGTTATTGGTGGTCGACAGCTGAGGGAAAACCGCGTCATGCTGTCCAAGAACTTCCGTGTACGCCGCGCCCGCAATCGGATCACCCAGGACAAGCGAATCTCCGGGAATCAGCAGTTGCATTCGACGAATCATTGCGAGCTCAGCGGTGTCAGCCATGCCCGGCTTCCCCAGGTTTTCTGGGTCGTAGACGTAGTCGGTGGCGCGAAGGCGCGCATCCAAAGCACCTCCGCCGGTGAGTAGCAGAAGCAGGACGCCGATAACAACGTCGATCAACCAGCGTGGGAACAGTGCGGGCAGGTGTTCTTCACCCATGTTGGCGCCCACCAGTTCGTCGGTTTCGCTGGCTCCGAAGAATTCTGATTCTTCAGCTTCACCGGCTTGCACCCCCTCTTGAGCTCCGCCGGGTTGCGCCACTTCTTCGGTTCTCAAAACATGCGCTATCTCTTCGGTTCCGCCGTCATCTTCGTGGGTGAGCTGCGCGGTCGCACCCTGCGAAACGCGGGCTACCCACTCAAAAACGAGGAAGGAAATCCGCTCGAAACCGATCGCCATCAACGGCACCATTGTCAGCCCATGCGGTCCCATGATCCGTCGCGGATCCAAGTACCAGGGGGCCAAAAGGAATGTGCGGAATTCCCCGATCGGCGCGTACGCCAAGAAAGTCAGGAAGCAGAACAGCAGGTAAGAGACGATCGGCCACATCGCACCGGGCTCCCAATCGGAGGTATCGGCATGTTGAGCAGGCCCGGCCTCGTCGATGCGGAAAATGCTGAAGGCGTCAACGCTCACCGCAATGCCGACCAGCAGTAGGACAACTTGGACGGCGATCAGCATTGTCATCGCGGTCGTTTGCGAGAACGGTGGCGCGGGCGTGAACGTGTGGCTAAACGCGTACTCCCACGAAATTCCAGCACGTGGATAGTTGCCCATCGCGCGAATTTTGCCCGTCGTCAAAAGCAAGAAGGGGGTGACGAGGCTCGCCACGCAGACAAGTCCCCCGACGAAAGCAAGGGATCGAGCGCCTCGACGGTAGGCGCGAATCGCGCCCCCACCGACACCCGAAAGGAACGCAGCGATCAGCATGACGTAGATCGTGAACGCAGAACTCGGGTGAGCAACCGACGCACCAAACATTCCTGCCAGTAGCAGGATCGTCAACGGGATCTGATGAGCAAGCGCGCCCACACCCACCCGACGCGCATCCAACAAGCGCCGACCGACGATCACCGCGAGCGCAACAACGCCTGGGATCAGAGCAAGACCGGTCGCCAGTGGCCACTGGTTGTACATCGTCAGATTGTCCGCAGGCATATCCAACAGAGCGCCTGCCAGAACAGGGGCTGCAAGAATCGCTCCACGTTTACGCGTAATGACGCTGGTCATCGCGGTCGCACCAATAATCCAGATCAGCATCAGAACCAGCGATGTCACATTCGCGGTCAGAACAACTGTCTTCGGGGTTGCGAACAGGGCGGTGAAAGCGTGCCACGTGGTCGGATAGAAAACGTCTCGACCACCGTAGAGGTCAGAAAGACCGCCGAAGGGTGAAGCATTCCCGGTTCGCACAATCGTCCATACGCCATTCAAATGGAATGTTGAATCCCACTGCTGGACAGGATTTTTCGGGCTTGCGTGCAACAGCATCGGAAGGGCTGCCACGAACGTACCGACGGCGATCATTATCCACATTGAGGCTCGTAGTCGAGCCTGCTCAGCACCCAGAGGCTGGCGTGGTCCAATGTGTGACAGCAAGCTTCCCGGCTGTAGGCGCCCTCCACCAGCACGGCGAGCGCTAGCAAACAGCCAGTTCACGCATCCCACAACGAAAGCGATCCCGAGCAGGGGAAATACTTTTTCACGAGACCACGTGACATCGCTACGATCAAAAACAACGGACAGGATGGTCAGGAAGCCAAGCGTGATCGCAGGAGCAATGCCAACCGCAATAACGGAAGAGCGCACCCAGGAGCGCACCCAGAAGACTCCCGGCAGAATCAGCGCCATCACCATCTCCACCAAGATCGGTCCGGCGGCCCACCACTGTCCACACACGTTTTACTCCTGCGGAAGCGTGCCCGCGTCTACAGCGTCTACAGCGGGTTCGGCCTGGTCCTTGTGCGAACGGTGAAGGATGAACTCAACGATCATCGGGATCAGAGACACGAACACGATCGCCAAAATAATTATCGACAGGTGATCGTGCACGAAGTCGACGCCACCCAAGACCGAACCCAGGTAGGTGATGCCTGCACCCCAGAGCAACGAGCCAAGCGAGTTAAACGCCAAGAACTTCGAGTAGGGGTAGCGTGCAATGCCCGCAGCAAGCGGAATGAAAGTACGCACGAAGGGGATGAATCGACCAATCACCAGCGCGCGACCGCCGTAGTTCAGGAAGTAGCTCTCCGCTTTGTGCAGATGCTCGGTTTTCAAGAAGCGCGCATCGTCAGAGAACAGGCGACGGCCATAGCGCGCACCCAGCCAATAGCCGATCTGCGCACCGATGAATGCGGCGATGAAGGTCAGGATGACCAGAGTTGGCAGGTGCAAACCCAGACGGTCGTGCAGAAGACCCGCTGTGAACAGCAAGGAATCGCCAGGAAGAACCGGGAACAAAACGCCCGACTCGATCAGCACGATCGCAAGTGTGCCCCACAAAACCCACGGGCCCATTGCGAGAAGCAAGCCCTCCGGATCATGGAACCAGCCGATGAACGTGCTCAGCCAGCTTGAATCGGCCATCGGCGAAAGCGCCGGCAGAAGGTCGGTGGCGAGGGTCGAAATGATCACTCAGTCTCCTTGATACTCGTGCGAGCTTTTCTCGCGCGTTGGCGGGACACAGCGCTCGGCATATTCCCGCGCTTCACACCCTACCCGTCACACGCTCGCAGTTAGGATTGAGAGCATGGAGTACACAGAGGATGACGTCACACCCGCAGGTTCCGGTGACGTTTCCTCTCAGACTGATTCTGCCCTCGCAGACCACGAGACCACTGAAAACCCGCAGAATTATGCGGAATCTGAAACGCTGGCTGACACCGCGGATACCGAAACTGACGTGGCGGACGACGGCGTGGATGATGAAGCGAAACCCCACACACCTGGCCGTCTGCCCGTCCCCGTTCACTATGCGGATAGGCAGACTCCGCGCAGGCGACGTCGCGAGGACTTGTTTCAAGCACTTTTCTGTGTTTTCGGAATCGCTGCCACGTGGGCAATCGGCGTTTTTGCGAACGCGACTACGCAGGGTGTGACAGAGGATGTTCTTCGTTTTCGTTTCATCCGTGAAATTCTGCTTCTTCCGATCACGTTGGTCGAGGGCAGCGTTGTCCTGATCGCTCCGATTGCGATTGTGGTTGCGCTGGCCTTGCGTCGGCGTATTTCCGCGATCGCTCATTCTGTGGGCACGGCGATCGTCGCGGTACTGGTGGGGTGGGCGCTCCTCTGGGCGACTTCACTGCTACCTGATGACATCACGGCTCCTCTTCGCGTGGCGAAGGCTGTCGCGCTGCTGGGCAATACGACGTCAACGGCGCTGGGGATCAACCTGATCGTGATCACGCTCTGCGCAATGTTCACTGTCGCGGGCGAGATGCAGAATATGCGAACCGTCCGTTGGGCGTGGATCGGCCTGTGGGTGATTGTTTTCCTTGGCGTGATGCGTTCGTCGATGACTCTGCCAAGCGCGTTCATTTCCGTGTTCATCGGGCGGATCGTTGGTTCAATTGCGCGGTGGTTTTTCGGCTTCGAGGACCGTCGTGCCTCGGGTACGGATATCGTTTCCGCTCTTTTGGACTTGGGTCTGGTGCCAGTTCGCGTGGTGCGTACCGATTTGGATACATCAAGCGAACCACTTTCGGCTTGGTCGATTATCGAAGATTCACGAGGCCGGCTCCACATTCAAAGTCGTGACGTGCAGACTGTCGAATACACGGTGAATCGTCGGCCTGACGTTGACGAAAATCGTCATTATCAGGTGTGGACGGTTGATGATCAGCTGTATGAAGTGGTGGCGTTGGATCCCGGTCGCGAGATTGTCGGAACGCTTGTTGACGTGTGGAACAACGTGCGCTTGCGCGGAATTTCGCGATGGATTTCCCCGTCTCTGAAGGCAACAACGGAACGCGCTACGCTGACTTCCCTTGCAGCCCGTAAAGCTGGTGTTCACACCCCCGACGTTGCTGGAATCGCTCAGGCTGGCGAGTCGTTTATTTCCGTATCGCAGGCGCTTCCACCAACGGCTCCGCTCACGTCATTCGAGGCTGACCAGATCAGTGACGCGATGCTCGATGAGGCGTGGACGCAGCTTCGTGCCGCCCATCGAAGCGGTATTAGCCACCGGGATCTTTCCCAGGATGCCGTGCTCTTAGACGATAGGGGGGAACTGTGGATTGTCGATTGGCAAAAGGGCGAGGTCGCAACCACTGAGCTCAACCGCCGTATCGACATTGCCCAGATGCTTGTCTTGCTCTCGCTTGCCGCCGGCAGTGAACGAGCTTTGGAATCGGCCCGCAGAACGGTGGCGCCCGAAGTTTTGACCTCGTGCGCAGCCGTGTTACAGGAACCGGTGTTGCCGACGAGCGTCCGACAAAACGTGCGCAGAACTGACCTGACGGAAAATCTGCGCGCGCAGTTGATGGGCGTTGAATCTGACGATGAAGTGGAGCTGACGGATCTTCAGCGTTTCCGCCCGCGCACCGTAATCATGGTGGCGGTTCTTTTCACGGCGCTCGTCGTTGTTTTGGGCTCGATGAACTTCGAAGACATTACGACAGCGGTGACGCAGGCGAACCCGTGGTGGATGGTGCTCTCGTTTGGACTCGCATGCTTGACATGGGTTGGTGGCGCAATTCCACTGATGGCACTCAGCCCCGTGAAACTGCGCTTCTGGGAGGCTCTCACCGCCCAGATCGGCGCATCGATCGCGACGATCGTTGCCCCCGCCGGCGTCGGTCCCGCGGTCGTCAACCTGCGACTATTGAAAAAGAAGAAGGTTGGCACGGTTGTCGCTGCCACCACGGTCACCTTGCAACAGTTGATCCAGTTGGCGTTCATCCTGTTGTTCTTGCTGATCGCGATGGTACTCAACGGCAGTTCTTTCTCCGTCCAGTTGCCGTATGGCACGATCCTTGCAGTCGTTGTCGTTGTCATTGCAGTGATTGCAGCACTCTTGTCGATTCCGCAGTTCAGAAAGTGGATGTGGTCGAAGATCGAGCCGACATGGACTCAGGTGCACCCCCGTCTGATCTGGATTGTTGGACAGCCTCAGCGTCTGCTTGCCATTCTTGGCGGAAATGTTCTGATGAACGTCGGTTTCATCGGAGCTTTCTGGGCGGCCCTTGCCGCGATGGGTGGCTCCATGAACCTCCTGTCACTGGCTTTGACCTACTTGGCTTCGAACTCTCTGGGTTCTGTCATCCCCTCACCCGGCGGTATTGGTCCTGTCGAAGCTACCCTCACCGCCGGTCTTCAGGTTGCCGGCGTTCCCCTATCAATCGGCCTGCCCACCGCGGTCCTCTACCGTCTGGTGACGTTCTACGGTCGCATCCCCTTCGGTTGGCTGGCGATGAAGTACATGGAGCGCAAGGACCTGCTCTGATTCTCAGTGCGTGAATACTCTTGTTTGACCAAGCGACGATTTTCATTCGCTATGAAACAATAGGGGTATGACAACGCAGTCGAATCCTCATGCAGCCCTTGCCCCTCTACCCGCTCCCCTGGCTGAACTGGCCACAGGCGTGGAACTCCTTGATCCGATGGAAGCCCCTGCAATTCGCTGGGGCATCCTCGGTGCTGGCGGAATTGCAGCAGTTTTTGCTCATGACGTCGCCGCCTACTCGTCCGGTGTGATGGCAGGTATCGCAGCTCGCGATCCGAAGCGCGCCCAAGAGTTCGCCGCAACCTACAACGTCGAAAAGGCCTACGACTCCTACGAGGACCTCGTTGCAGCCGATGATATTGACGCCGTCTACGTCGCCGCCATCCACCCGCAGCACGAGAAACTGGCGACCCTCGCCCTCAACGCCGGCAAGCCGGTCTTGGTGGAAAAGTGTTTCACCATGGATGCCGTTTCCGCGAAGCGCGTCCTGGATCTGGCGAAGGAAAAGGACCTGTTCTGCATGGAAGCCATGTGGACGCGTCACCTGCCACACCAGAAGGTACTCAGCCAGATTGTCGCCAATGGTGGTCTCGGTGCAGTTTCGACCGTTCACGCTGATCACGGCCAAAAGCTGGATCACATTCGTCGCACGTGGGATCCCGAGCTCGGTGGTGGCGCTCTGATGGATCTTGGCGTCTACTCAATGTCTTTCGTCCACCAGATTCTTCCGGACGTGAAGCTTGTGGGAGCAACCGCAAACCTCACCGATCTGGGGGTCGACGTCCAGTCCGCCGCCCTATTGAAGACCGACACCGCGGTGGCAATGGCGGCCTCGAACTTCAACGGCCGATCCGCGACCTACGGCGAAGTTGTTTTCGAACGCGGCGCTATTGAGATGGAAGAGCAGTTCTACCGTCCCTCGACTCTGCGCCTGCGCACTTTCGGTGAAGGCAAGCCCGAAAATGGTGAGACCGTTGAATGGTCGGGCATCGTCCCCGGCGGCTTCCAGTACCAGGCGGCCGAGGTCGCTCGTTGCTTGACCGCCGGCAAGAAAGAATCCGACACGATGCCCAGGTCAGCGACCCTGCGCGTGATGGAACTTCTGGACGAGATGCGCGCTCAGACGAACATCGTTTACCCGTGGGAGAAGTGAGCGTCAGCTTTCCTGACTTCACACGTTTGAGTGGCCTCGTTTTCCTCTTTGGGAAAGCGGGGCCACTTCTTTCAGTGTGTTTCAGCGCTTATGGGCCGTCCACATGAGCGTCATATACGGAATGGTCACCGGTTTTCCAGGCTCGTAGGCGAGGTGTTCGTAGAGGTACCAGCGCAGATTGTCCTGCATCCGCGCCCTTCCGGTTTCGTTTTGACGCAGGTAGGACGATCGCGTGGTGCCCAAGCGAAGAATGTCCTCAGGGGTGATGCACTCTTCGAAGTTCACGAGGCCGAGCACCGGCTCAGTGAATTGGCTGGAAAAGCTCGGTGGCTTGTCGGGTCGGTGCACGTCACCGGACCTCATAATTCTGGTCAGGCGATGAACCCAGGGGATGGAAACATCCATTTGGTTCCACACCACTCCAATCCCACCGCGATCCTTCAAGATTCGGCTTGCTTCGTGACTCGCGAGCTCTTCGTCGACCCAGTGCCACGATTGCGCATAGACAACGAGGTCGACACTGCCGGTCGGCAAACCGGTATCTTCTGCGGTTCCATCGTGAATCGCGATGAGGTGACGCCAGCACGGTGAGCGCTCTTCGAGTGCTTCACTCATCTGCTGGCGCATTGCTTCTGATGGTTCAACAGCCTCCACGCATATGCCACGCTCGGCAATAAGCGCGCTCATTTTTCCTGTTCCAGCACCAATATCAGCAATGCGGGGGCGCTGCTCGCCAGCGAGATCACTCTTGCCAGCGGAATGATCTGCCAAGCCTCGCCTCGTCATTTCGACAAGCTGGTCAACGACCGAAACTGGGTATGCCGGACGCACCGAGGCATACTCGGGGGAGGCAATGTCGAAAGGATTCATCAGCGAGAAGTCTAGTCACTGCGAACGCTCAAGCGAGGATGGGACCGAGGATGGGACAGATGAATGCGTCGGGTAACGAATAGGCTCACGCAACGTCAGGTCAGAACGATCGCGTCAGCGAGCTCTTGTGGATGATCGACCAGAAGGCGAGCATCATCTTGCTCGGCCCAGGTGCGCCAATGTGGCCGATATGTGTCTCCATCGCGGGCAATCGCGCGGTCGTAGCGGACGGGTTCGCCACCCTCAGCTTCAATCCAGATAATGTAGTCCGCGAGCGCACAACTACGCTCAGTCAGCACCCCGCACCCTTCGACGATCGTGGGAACACCGGGAAGAACCTGCTTTGGGTCACGTTCAGTGGATGCTTCCCAATCCCAGGGGCGATAGATGGCGATGCGACCCGCACGAAGGTCAGCCATCACCGTTTCAGTGATGGATTGCGCACCGGCGAGGCCCTGCCAACCGCGATACCACTCGTCGGGGCCAATGATTCGCCACTTGTATCCGCCAGCCATGTCATTCAGGGCATCACGAAGAGCGAGCGCAAACGTGGATTTGCCTGCGCCCGACAGCCCGTCAACCAGAATGATCGGGGTTTCGCTGGCTGGGGCGTGCGCGTGGGTCAGCGTCGCTTCGACAAGGTCGGCGGGTAACGGTTGACCCAGAGCGGATGAAAACCGACGTTGTTCAGCCTGTTTGTTCGTCATCATCAGCGTCCAATTAAGGCAAAATAACCGAAATAGACGGCAGCACTCAACGCGATGATCGGCACCAGAATCGAGACGATCAGCATGATGATGTCTCGAACGCCCATGGAGGACTGGCGCGCCCACGTGCGAGGTCCGGTTGCGCCGAAGCCTCGTGCTTCCATCGTCAGAGACAGTTTCGCGCTACGGCGCAAAGCGAACACGAGCAGTGAGAACGAACCGCGTGCCAGTGACACGACCTTGTGAGCGTCCCCGATTCCTCGGATCCGACGCGCCTGCTCCAAGCCCTTCCAGTCAGCGGTCATCAGCCCGGTCATGCGGGCCGCCGCTAAGGTTGCCAGCACGGGACGGGCGGGAACGTGCAGGATCTGCGCCAGACCGTCCGCCATGTCGGTCGGATCAATCCGTGACAGCAACACGATTGCCGGCATGCCGATTGCCAGGACGCGCAGAAAGATTCCGGCTGCCATCCACACGGAGCGCTCCGAGATGATTGCGGGACCGAATGACCAGAAGATTTCGCCCGCGGGGTTCGCGTACAGCAACATCGACAGAGCAGCCAAAGGCGCTGCGAGGAACAGTGGGATCATGCGGAACGCAATCGTCCGAGCGCGAATATGTGTCACCGGCAGAAGCAAAAGTTCCAGTACCAGCGCGATGCCGGCGGATACGACGTCGATCGACAGGATTAACGGCGTCGTCATCAGAATCAGGGACAGTACCTGCGTCACCGGGTTCACCAATTCGATAAAACGCTTGGGGCGCGTCGTCTCCGTGGCGGAGTGCTCGGCCTTCTCTTCCAAGGTGGCGTCCGATGAAGCATGGTCGGCCTCGTCCGTTGGGATCGAGGGCGCAAGTGACGAATTCGCACCCGCTGGCGCAACGCCGACGCTACCGAGGTCAATGACGTTCTGCCCCATCGCTTCGACGAAGGCGGGGTCGTGCGTAATCGAGACGAGCGTCGTTCCGAGAGCCTGCGCACGGCGAAGCAATCTGACCAACTCAAGCCACGTTGTGCGATCCTGACCGAACGTCGGTTCATCGAGAATCAGCAGTTCGGGTGCGCTGATCAGCGCGCTCGCAACAGAAAGTCGGCGCTTTTCGCCACCCGACAGCGTCATCGGGTTCGCGTCAGCAAGTGCGGCTAGGCCCAGTGCGGCCAGGTGCTCATCAACGAGGACGGCCAATTCGTCTCCATCGATTCCCTCTTGACGAGGGCCGATCTCAAGCTCACCGCGCACAGTTGTAGAGACGAACTGATACTCGGGTTCCTGGAAGACCATAGAGATTCGGCCTAGGAGGTCTTTCGAACGCCACTCGTGCGGGTCAGCGGATTCGCTGGGAAGACCGTCCTTCGGGGCGGCTCTGATTGTGCCTTCAATCTGCGGTAACAGGCCGGCGAGCGTCAGAGCGAGAGTCGTCTTACCCGCACCGTTCGCGCCAACGAGGCACGTCGATTGGCCTCGCGGAATATCGAGGCTGATACCGGTGCGGACAGGATGCTCCGGTGAGTAGCCGATCGTCAGGTCACGAACTGACAGGATGGGAGTGGAGTCTGTCTGCCCTCCGTTATCGAGAGCCTGATTCTGTCCTTCGCTAGCTCCGAGCGCGGCAACAACATCGTCGACGGGAAGCCAGATGCCACGCTGTTTCAGCGTCTCACCCTGCTCGGCAAGCACCTGCTCAATCGGACCATCAGCTGCAACGGCGCCATCGAGGATCACGATCACACGATCAACGAGCGACGCCCACACATCCACGCGATGCTCAATAACGACCATCGTTGCGCCACTCACAGCAAGGACACGCTCAACCGCGTCGCGAACCCCCGCAACGCCTTCCGGATCAAGGTTTGCGGTCGGCTCATCAAGAAGCAGAAGACCGGGCTGCATCGCCAAAATCGACGCGAGTGCGAGGCGCTGTTTCTGACCGCCCGACAGCATCGACGTATTGCGATCACGGCTGACATTCAGGCCAACCGCTTCCAAAGCGGCATCAACGCGCGGCCAAATCTCTTCGCGCACAACCCCGAGGTTCTCCATGCCGAACGCCACGTCATCACCGACACGCGCAAGCACAACCTGAGCCTCAGGATCTTGCATCATCAAGCCGATGCGACCGCGAAGATTCTCCGGCTTCTCGCCCTCGACCAATAGGGAGCCTCGCGCTTCACCCTCATCTTCCCCACCGAGCAGGCCAGCCAAACCCGCCATCAACGTCGACTTACCTGAGCCACTCGGACCTAAAACCAGAACGCGCTCACCCGGGTTAATCTGCAGATTCACCCCATCGAGCGTCCACTTCAGACGACCGCCATGACGCCAACCCCAGTCTTCGATCACGACCGACGCGGGGGTACGAGGCGCCTTGGCATCCTCCCCACGTAACGAGTCAGAGTGAAAAGCAGGAACACCGGGATCAGGCAGATTAGTGCTCATAGTGCAACGCCCCAGAAAGAGTAGAGACCGATAAAGCCTGGATCCGCTGGCGGTGGCTTGTGTCTTCGCCAGCGGGTCCAGGCCTCGTCAATTCATCAGACGCGAGTCCGAACCTCGCGACCGGCCGCGAAACGATCCAGCGCGCCAGTCTGCGCAAGACCGCGAACCAGCAACCATGCCAGCAGGCCCGCAATCGCACCCGAAATGATCAGCGTGATGAAGTAAGTGATGTTGAAGCCGAAGGACTTCGCCATGTTGCCGAACGCCAGGAACTCAAGGATCCACGCGCCCACACCGGCACCGGCACCCGAAAGGGTGGCAATCGTCAGGCTGAAGCGACGGTAAACGAAGAGAGCGAAGATGATCTCGGCGCCCAGACCCTGAGCAAGACCCGAGTACAGCGTCGAAATACCCCACTGTGAACCCAGCGCAGCGGAAACCGAAGCAGCAATGACCTCAACCAGGGTTGCAGCACCCGGCTTGCGGACGATCAATCCACCAATCGGGCCACCGATCAGCCAAATACCGGTAATCAGACCACCGAAACCGGGGGTCACAGCATCCAGAACGTCGTAGCCCAAACCACCAACCTGGTTCCAGATCAGGAACAGCAAACCACATGCAACACCAAGAATCGCGGTGGTCACCATGTCAACGACGCGCCAATTCAGGCGGGGTGCGGATGCAACGTTGTCACTCATGCTGAAGAACTCCTCTCGTGTACAGCATGGTGCTCACGAGTAGGAAGCCTCCCTACGCCGGCATTATCCGGTTCAGGTTCGACGGTCGAAGGCACTTTGCCTTCCTCTCAACCCAGCACGCGTGCGGGTTCCCGTGGCACTGAAGTAAAGCCTAATCAGCGGATACACAGATTGCGAATTCGGGCGGTCGATATTTCAGAAAATGAAAGGACGTGCGATACGGAGATGCCGGATGTGCCGACAACAGGGGCGAGAAGTCGCGCCTGTGCGTCAAACATCGGCGACCGCGTGATCGAGGGTGCCTTCCTCTGCGCGCTTCAACATGCGATGGCGATTGATCAGCGCAACACCGACGATAAAGGCGATCCACACGAGGGACGTGAACAAGCCCTGACGCGTGTCCTCAAACAGGATGAGGACGGCGACCATCGCCAGCATGAAGATGAAGACGATCCACGCGGATGCTGCGCCCCACGGAGCCTTGAAGACTGAGGCTTCGTGGCGCTCAGGGTAGCGACGCAGGTAAATCAGGTATGAGACGATGATGACGACCCACACGCCCATGAACAGGGTTGCCGACATGGATGTGACCAGCGTGAACGCCGCGGAGATCGACCCGCCGGACGCCATGACGATAATGCCGGACAGCAGGCAGACACACGACAGGAACAGAGCGTTCTTCGGGACGTGACGGCGAGACAGGCGGGCAAAGATCTTGGGGGCGTCTCCGCGCGACGCCAGGCCGAACAGCATACGCGACGTTGAGTAGATGCCGGAGTTCGCCGACGATGCAGCAGAGGTCAGAACGACAATGTTCACGATCGTCGCGGCCGCCGCTAGGCCGGTCATGGAGAACATGGTGACGAACGGCGAGCGCTCGGGGTCAACCTGGTCCCACGGGGTCACCATCATGATCGCGGCGAGAGCCGCGACGTAGAACAGCATGATGCGCACGGGGATGGAGTTAATCGCCTTGGGCAGAGTCTTTTCCGGGTCGGCGGTTTCCGCGGTCGTCGTTCCGACCAGTTCGATGCCGACGAATGCGAAGAGAGCAATCTGGAAGCCACCCAAGAATCCGATGAAGCCCTTCGGGAAAACACCGCCGTGCGACCAGAGGTTTGATACCGCAGCGGTCGTGCCAGCTTCGGAGGTGGTGTGCATGGCGACCATGATGAAACCAACGACGACCAGCGCAAGAATCGCAATGATCTTGACCAGCGCGAACCAGAATTCTGTTTCACCAAACGCCTTCACGGTCATCGCGTTCAGGGAGAACAGCAGGACTGTCGTAATGACAATCGGGATCCACGCGGGCGTTTGTGGCCACCAGAATCTGACGTATCCGGTGATGGCGATCACGTCGGCGACGCCGGTGACGACCCAGCACATCCAGTACGTCCAGCCGGTGACGAACCCGGCCCAGGGACCGATGAGGTCGCGGGCGATGTCAGCGAACGTGTGATAGCGCGAGTCCGACAGAAGTAACTCACCCATCGCGCGCATGAACATGAACAGGATCGCGCCGATAATGATGTAGACCAGCAGGATCGAAGGGCCTGCTGTGGCGATCGTCTTGCCGGAGCCCATGAACAGGCCGGTGCCAATTGCGCCACCGATTGCGATGAGCTGGACGTGTCGGTTTTGCAGATTGCGTTGCAGGTGGCCACTTTCGCCGGTGTCGGCTCCTGCGCTAGGCGCAGGTGTTCCGGTTGCGCTCATGCCGTGACTACTCATCAGACTCCTTCCGCGTCGGCGATATCGCCGAGCGTGTGTGTCGGCGGTGATGACGCCGACACTACGGGTAAGCCGAGCACTGCTGCTGTGCAAGGTCCGTAATTCGCTAACAGTGCCCCAATAATTGTTTACGATACTTCACCTTCGCGTTACCTTTTCATGCGCGACACATGGCAAACGAGTCACGTCGCATTCACTCAACCGTGCCCCACCTGCGTATATGTGTCGATTTACACGATCTTGCACCTTCGCGTTTTCTCTTCCTCAATCACGAGGCCGCCCACACCACAAAGCACCAGGGCTTGCAGCGTGGGCGGTCTGAAGAAAGGTTCAGGCTTCGAGGTGAGCTTTGATCGCATCAAGCGCTTCAGCCCACATCCCCGCTTCGTCATCCCACATTTGGCGGGCCTCGTCTTCATCGTCGCTGACTGACGAGAGGCCGGACTCTTCGATGTGAACGTTCACCGAGTCGCCCTCTTCAGAGAGGGAGATTTCGACGCGAGTCGCGTATTCGTCGGGGAGCTCATCGGACGCGATCGGATACCAGCGGAAGGCGACGACATCCATCGGATCCTCGTCTGCTTTTTCAACCAGCCACTCGCCCGCTTCAGGGTCAGTCACGTGGTAGATGCCCTCATCATCAAGGGCGACCTCGTGGTCGTCGACCGGACCGTCATTAACCCACCAGCCGGGTTCGCTGACAACTGCCCACACGTTTTCAACAGAGGTGGCAATTCCACAGTCAACTTCGACGCGGTCGAAGTCCTCTTCCGGGGTGTTCTCATCATCATCGAAGAAATTCATACCTCAACGGTAACCGGAATCTTCCCACGTCACTAGATGAACGCGAATATGACTTTGGGGTGCGTGGATCGCGACGCACCCC
>NZ_JASOQR010000006.1:0-37617 GCF_030218905.1 Pauljensenia sp. UMB0895
GCTGCCATCCTTATACGTCACCGTAACAGGAACATCAAACGCTTCGATCGTGTCCTTATTCAACTTCGACTTATCCGCGAACTCAACAGTGATCACACCAGTCTTCGGATCAATCGCCACCGTGTAACCCTCAGGAATGTCAAAGCCGTCAGTAATAGCGAACTTCGCATCCTCAGGAACATCTACACTCTTACCACCCTGATCAGTAAACGACGGAGCAGACTCAGTCTTCTTACCAGGAACAACCAACTTACCCTCATACGCAGGCTCGACAGTTGCTGCGGTGGTGTTCGCTACCTTGAATGGGGCATCGGCACGGGCAACAATGCGGCCCTGGGTCTTCGGCTGGCCGTCGTCACCCTTCACCGGATCGCCGTTCTCGTCAAGAACCGGGACCCGCAGGTCCTCGTTGCGCATCACAACTGGGAACTTGAACGTCTTACCAACCTGGTCAGCGTTCGGAGTGAAGGTCACAACGCCAGTCGCGGAATCAACCGAAACCTGATCCTTAGTGACGCCCTCTGGCAGTGTGCCAAGTTCGAACTTTGCCTTTTCAGGCTTAGTTTCTTTGGCGTCGGTATCCGGGTTGTCGAACTTTGGCTCGGAAGAAGTAGCCTCTCCAGACTTCGCCTGGACCTCGTCGTACGCGAGGTAGTAATTAGCCACAGCGAAAGCATCCAAAGCCAGCACCAAGTCATTCGCTGGATCTAGATCGCCATGAGTAAGCTTCAGGCGAGCAGTGAACGTATCACCAGTTTGGGCATTCGCAGGAACTTTGAGGGGACAGCTTGGGATCTTGGTTGCGGCATCAGCTTTAGCGGTCTTACAGGTCTTGACGACTTCGCCGTTCTTGTCTACCCACTGGATGTAGTAGTAGCTCAGATCCTGAGTGATCGGCAGGCCGGAGGTATCAGTCTGAACCGTATCGCCGACCGTCGCCCAGTTATCGGTGGTGTTCTTATCCACTACATCGAACTTCAAGGCTTGCGGCGCAAGCGCGATGTTCCAACCCGTGTACCCATCAGTGGTTTCTCCAATTAGCGCGCCGTCGCCACCGAAGAGCTGTGCGTTACCACCAGCGTTCAAATCAGCGCCGAAGCCCGGGCCTGCCCATTGGCCAAGAGACCAAGGATACAGCACACCGGTATTGTCAGGAAGCGGCTTCCCATCAGTATTAAGAACGCTGAGGTAGCTCCAGTGCATATTGACGTGCTTGGATCCAAGGTTGCCGTTAGCCCAAGAACCTTCTTCCCACGAACCAGCCAGCTTGTGCAATTTTGCAGCCGGCGGGTTAATGCCACCACCCGTACCAGTGTGGTTGTTACCGTAGATACCCTTCCAGAACAGCTGGAACTTACCATCAGCGCCAGTAGTGGTGGTGACCGTCTCGGCAATCCAACCTTCTGGATCCGCAGCTACCTGCTCATTAATCCAGCGCTGCAGGCCTTCTTCGTCAGCAGGAGTCCAACCTTTCCCACGCAGAGTCTTACCCGCAAAGTTATCCTTCGCGTACTCTTCAATCTTGGTCACGGCCTGATCGTTTAGGTAAGAGCCAACCACTTTCAAACCAGCAGCAGGGACGTCCTTGCCTCCAAAGGCACTCACAACGTTGTGGCTTAACGCGCCCTGCAACACATCAAGGTTCCAAAATGCCCGACCAGCATAGTTACCGCTGTTACCGGACTTTCCAACACTCTCTGCCCACTTGTTTTCCGGAAGGTGCTGCGGCAGTTTGTCCTTCTGTGCGTACTGGATGGTCACACCCGATACTTTGTTGCCACCCCACGGACCGTCACCCTGGGTGGTGGGAGTGGTCTCTGCGCCAATGCCAGGGAAGATACCAGCCGCCGGCTGATGTACCAGACGATACTTATCCGCCAAGCCATCTGGTAGCTCCGTCCACATACGGATCTTCTCACGGAGCTGATCACGCTGACCTACCGTAGGACCAACAGAGGCATCCGCAACGAACGTGCGGGGCACGCCGGCAGCATCAATGTACGGTCCCATCTTGATGGTGAAATTACCGTTAGCGTCGCTCTCGGTGTAGTACACCGGGGATGAATGCTCCGTGTTGACACCCTCATACCACTGGGCGTATACCTTCACACCCCCCATTGGCTTACCGGCATCCTGAACGTTATTGAAACCAACGGCCGCCTTCACAATCTCTTTGACAGAGCCAGAGATCGTGCCCGTTTCACTCGCCTTACCAGGAGAATAGATAGCCTTATCGCCGCCAGCTTTCGGAGCAGGATCTTGCGCACTAGCAGCCGGAACGAGCGGAGATCCAGGCATCACCGCAGGGGCAAAGGTGCCCACCATAGCCAAAGAGAAAGCAACAGCTAAAATCGCCGTACCACGACGACGGATTGCGTTTTGCTTCATCATACTGTCAAATCTTCCTTCCGAGAAGATATTTTGGGCGTAGTGAGAACCTGAAGGTTCGCTACCTGAACACCCGCATCTGTTGATGGTGGAGTTAGCCATGCCGACCTCACGACCGGCAAGAATCGCATAGAGCAACTATCAGTGCTATAGCAACCCTTAATAATGGCAACCAAGTAGGACTAAACTCCTGCCTGGAGGTTACGACATTTTTCTTGTAACCGCAACCCCCCTATATGAAACAGGTTTTGGCACTTTTCCTAATAATGGCAAGGCTCCCCCCCCCCAAAAAAACCGAAACTAGTTTTGAGAAGCCCCTCACTACTTGCTGGACTAGCCTCTAAAAGTTGGATTGGTTTAATTCTCGGCGGTTAGGGCTTCAAGGGTCTGAATTCCGATATTGCATCGGAGTGAGGCCCGTGAGTCACTCGTGGATACGTTCGGTGTTGTATCACTGGATGCACTCATGTATTGCTTGGTTGAATTCTGTGACGGTGTGGGCAACGATTGAGCGGTCAAACAGATCCATCACCGGTGACAGATACACCTTGTGGCCCGCAACCCTGCACTCGGTGACATCGCTTGCAAAGATGGTATTTGGCCGGCCCTAGAGTCCCAGAAGATCCTTCGTACGCGTACCATGCGTCTCGATAGCATCCACCTCAGGACGACCCGACGCATGCGAAATATGCACAACCAGCATCTGCGCGGTTGTCAGCCACGGACTCTCGGAAGGCAACAAACGCAACAAAGTCGAAGGGGTGACCGCACGGATCGGATCCAACAGCGCCGGAATCGTCGGCCGATGCGCGCACACAACAACCGCGTTCATCTGGCGCACACACTGCGCAACAACCGCCGAAGCCGACGCGGGATCAGTCGCAACCGCAGCTTCCGTGAGCTCGTCGCGAACCTCAACCTGCCCCCCGCCGACGCTCGCCCACGGGCCAAGCGTCTGCTGACAACGAATCCACGACGACGATACGGCATGCTCAATCCCAAACGCACTGAGGACATCAACCAAGCCCATCGCCTGTCGCACGCCCAAGCGCGTCAACGGGCGCGTTGCCTCATCACCCGCCCACTGAGTGCGCGACACCGCCTTCGCATGGCGAACGAGACCCAGCGTGACGGTAACAAGCCTGCCTTCTTCCGCTCGCGCGACGAGCTCTTGGAGCAGTCGCCGGTCACCTCGGCGGGTGAGCATCTGCTCGGCTTGACCGGGTGACACCCAGCGGGTCTCATCAATTTCGCTGGCCGGAGCTGGCTTCACGGGAGTGCGAACGCGGGAAATAGCAGAGGGCCTCGACAGTTGCGCAGGCGAAACGACCGGCTGTTTGCCCGTGGGTTCGGGCATGCGCGTAGGCGCAGGAGCCAGTTTTGGAGCCTGACCCTTCTTGCGGTTCGCGAAAATAGCCGGAGAAATACGAACTTTCGCCGGTGTAGACACTGACGCAGGAATCGGCGTAGCAGTCGCCGTAGGCGCAATCGTTGACGTTCCCAGACCGGTGCGACGCTCATCGTCGGCCAGCGTGCCCACCCAGTAGCGAACTTCCTTCGTCTGCCCGGAGCCAAGCCGGTAGCGCTGAGTTGTCAGCGGAGCACCCAAAATAACGGAGGCGCCAGTTTCTTCTTCGACCTCGCGGATGGCGGCGCAGATGATCGGTTCGTTCGCTTCCGATTTACCTTTCGGCCACGACCAGTCCTTGTAACGAGGACGGTGAACCATGAGGACTTCAATGTCCTCGGGCACAATCACCTGTCCGGGAACGCCCCGACGCTCGGGATCAACGAAACGCCACACTAAAGCTCCCGCAGCGCGCACAAGGCGCGTCGGGACTGGAGCCGGGCGAATCGAACGAGACACCCCCTTAGCCTACCGGCACGGCGCCCCACCCGCTGAATCAACGGAGATCACACAGCAGTTGCGGCCCGCCAAGCGACCACGCCGAGTTGCTGACTCAACTTCAGAGCGCGATCCCCGTCGAGCGAACCCGCGCCACCCCTTGCGTTACCGCCCGATCACGCGCGACGAGGCCGCCTCCATCAGCTCAACTTGCAGATCAACAAGGGGCGAGCCGTCTTTGTTCACCTGATGACGCTTCCAGTTTCCACTCTTCTTCAGCGCCCACGATGAGGTCTTCGATGAAACGCCACGCCTAATCAAGTTTGCGAGATACTCAACCTGGTCGGGGTCGCTCATGCGAACCAATGCTTCAACGCGACGATCCAGGTTGCGGTGCATCAGATCGGCAGAGCCAATCCACACTTCTTCCTCACCGGGCACCCCGAACGCGTAAATACGCGAGTGCTCCAGGTAGCGACCAAGGATCGAGCGGACGCGTATGTTTTCAGACAAGCCGGGAACTCCGGCGCGGATCGCGCAGATGCCTCGAACTTGAACGTCGACTTTTACTCCGGCCTGTGAAGCGCGATAGAGGGCGTCAATCACGGCCTCGTCGACCACGGAATTCACCTTGATACCAATCCACGCTTCGCCACCAGCCTTCTTGCGCGCGATCTGGGCGTTGATGCGTTCAATGAGCCCATCGCGAATCGACAGCGGGGCAACCAGCAGTCGGTGGAACGTCGAACGAGGCGCATACCCGGACAATTGGTTGAATAGGCGGGTCAGGTCCTGAGCGACCTCACGATCGCAGGTAAGCAGGCCAAGGTCCTCATAGCCACGCGCGGTCTTTGGATGGTAGTTACCTGTGCCCACGTGGCAGTAGCGACGCAAACCGTCGGCTTCTTGGCGGACGACCAAGGAGAGCTTGCAGTGCGTTTTCAAGCCGACCATGCCGTACACGACATGGACGCCGGCACGCTCCAGTTTTCGCGCCCAGCCGATATTCGCTTCCTCGTCGAAACGGGCTTTGATCTCGACAATTGCAACGACCTGCTTGCCGGATTGCGCTGCTTCAATCATCGCCGATACGATCGGCGAATCACCGCTGGTGCGATACAGCGTCTGCTTCATTGCCAGCACGTTCGGATCACGGGCAGCCTGCGTGATGAACGCCTGCACCGACGTCGCAAACGAATCATAAGGATGATGTAGCAAAACATCATGCGAGCGGATCTGAGCGAAAATATCACCCGCACGTGCCGATTCGAACTCCGCCAAGCCAGCGGCGGTCACCGGCACGTACTTCGCGTACTTCAAGTCCGTTAGATCCAGATCATGCAATTCGTTGCAGAGCGTCAAGTCCAGCGGAGCCGGAACGCTGACCACGTCAGCCGGCGAAATCTCAAGCTTTTCGATCAGGAAGTCACGGACGAACGATGAAATCGTATCCTCAACTTCAAGGCGTACAACCGGACCAAACTTACGGCGCAGAAGCTCTTCCTCCATCGCCGTCAGCAGATTTTCAGCATCGTCTTCTTCGACCTCAAGATCTTCGTTACGCGTCACTCGGAACCCGTGAGCTTCAACGATTTCAACACCGGGGAACAGGTGCTCAAGGTGCGCGCGCACCACGTCTTCGAGCGTGATGAACGTCGTGCCTTCATCAGTCGCCACATACGATTCCGCAGGTCCACCCCCGATCACAGAATCCACGTTGATCAGGCGCGGAAGCGACTGGGGAACCTTCACGCGCGCGAAGTGCAGTTTGCCTGTCAGCGGATTGCGGACAACAACCGCGAGGTTCAAAGACAGGCCGGAAATGTAAGGGAACGGGTGTGACGGGTCAACCGCCAACGGGGTCAGAACAGGGAAAATCTGACGACGGAAGTAGCGGGTGAGTTGAGCACGCTGATCTTCAGACACATCATCCCATCGAGCCAAACGAATCCCCTGCTCAGCAAGTGCCGGCAGAATATCGTCCTGGAATGCACGCGCCTGACGCGCAGTCAACTCCTGCGTACGCGCCTGAATTCCCTCAAGCACCTGACGCGGTTCCAACTCAGACGCGCCCTTCTTCGCGATCCCCGCGGCGATGCGACGCTTCAAACCGGCAACGCGCACCATGTAGAACTCGTCCAAGTTCGACGAGAAAATCGCAGTAAACCAGGCGCGTTCTAGCAGTGGCAACGTTGGATCTTCCGACTGTTCCAAGACACGCTGGTTAAACGCCATCCACGAGATCTCACGATCCGCGAAACGCCCCTTCGGCAGTGGCTTGTCCTCTCCGATTGGCGCAGACATATCAACGTCAGTCATCAAAGCGGGGAGCAAAATACGAGGCGTGGCCACATCGTCGTCATACTCAGAATCCTCATGTTCAACGCCCACAAGCCCGCCAGCCTGCGACGGAGGCACAAACATCTCTGTTGCCCGAGCGGTCTGAACACCATTGGTCACCTGAGTCGTGTCCGCGTTCTGCGCATCATCGCGCTCGTCGGGCATGACCGGTCCCGGCCACGAGTCGTCGGGAGCAGAGAATGTGGGTTCGTCGTTCGACATGGGGGCCTCTTCACGCATCGTTGCTTTATGCGCGTTGGCGCATTGAACTACCTTCTATGGTGTCATTGAGCGGGCGTTTTCGCACGCCAAAAGGGCTTCAACACACCAAAGAATCACAACGTGCGGGCATTGTGCTCTTGCAGTTCCCTCGTACCCCGCCGACTCGCTATTCGAGCGCACCAACATGCGCCTCACGCGCACTGACGGACAGCTCTTCCGCCGTCTTCAAAAGCGCCTTCGCACGCGTCGAAACCGGGTAGGCCAACGGATCATGCGGATCCGTGATCCACGAACCGCCACCACCGAAACCAGCAGCCAGCACTCGCATCGCATTCGACGCGTCCGTGATGACCTCTTCCAGATCATCGTCCGTCAGCTCGCCGGTCAGCAGTCGTGCGACATCCGCCATCACGTCCGCCAACTCCGGCAAGTTCAGAGGGTGTTCCAGTCCCGGAACAATATCGGCGTGCGCCCCGTCCACATATCGCTCATCAACGAGGCCGGGCTCGCGTTCATACCACTCGAGTAGAAGATAGAGTCGCCACAAAGCACCCGGCAGAGTGAACTCCGGGCTACGCGACCAGAGGTGTGCCACCTGGTCCACGCCCAGGTTCCGGACAAGAGCCCGAAGACGAAGCGTGGCCTCGCGGTCAAAATCCTCATCGCCCACGCCCATCAGCGCCCACGCACTCGAATGCGCTAAGCCGGAACTTGCCGCCGTGTTCTCGTCGCCAACGATTGACTCCGCCTTCGTTGGCGTCAACATGGCGGGGCGACGCGGTGGACACGATTTAACCATCAGAAGAATCCTTATTACAATAGAGATAGATCTTTACGATCTTGGGCGGTTCACGCGCTTTGGCGCGACCGAAACCGCTGGGCCTATAGCTCAATGGTAGAGCAGCGGACTTTTAATCCGTGGGTTGGGGGTTCGAGTCCCCCTGGGCCTACCACCACTTGCTTCGTCGGCTTTTCAAATACCATTTCACCTGCATGGTTGCAGATCAGTGTGCGCACCTCCCCTCCGCATAGCTCACCCCTTAGCCTTCCACATTGGGGTCTACCAAGATTCTTCGAATCCGACCCTTCGTCGGTTTCTCCGCATTCTCCTCATAGAGATGACTCGTCGCATCAAGGGGCGCAGAAATGCCATGGCGACGGCACTCCAATTGCCTGACGCCAACTCGCTCATCGGACTTCGGGCGTAGCTGGGCGCGCCCTGCGACACACTGGTTCAAAGAAGAAAAATCCCCCGCCAAAATTCGGATCCAAGCCCATCACAAAGCAACCCGCGTGCACGTCAGCCAGAACCGGGAACCGTAAGTCCGGCCAGAACTACGCTTCAGCGTTGGAAGCGCGGGGAGGACGCAATCCAGACTGCAATGGAAATCAGCACGAGTCCACCCAGCTCACCCAGCGTTGGGAGCTGACGGAGCATCACCGCACCCACAATCGTCGACGTTGCCGGAAGCAACGCCGTAAACAGGGCAAAGGTTGCTGCGCTGACACGCGACATCGCCAAAGCTTCTAAACTGAACGGAATTACCGTCGACAGCACACCCACCACGACGAGCGCCCCGAACAAGTGCGCAGACGTAAAACCTCCGACGCCACCGGGAGCCAACACAACCGAACTGAACAGCGCACTCCAACCGAGCGACGCTGCCAGATTCGATACCGCCGACCGTTTCGACGCAAGCTTCTGACCGACCATGATGTAGCCAGCCCACGCAGTCGCCGCCAACAGAATCCAGACAATACCAGCCTTCACGCCGGGCGCATCAAGGTCCAACCCAAGCCCAGAGATCGACACAACCCCAGCAAACGCAAGGAGGGCGGCGATGCGTGGCGCTGGGCCTCGTCCCCTAAAAATCGCAACCAGAACGGGGCCCAAGAATTCCAACGACACGGCCGCACCAAGCGGGAGGCGAGCGATGGCTTCGTAGAAGGTGGAGTTCATCGAAATGATGAACACACCGAAAACCATGGACGTCACAAGATCTTTGCGACTCCACTTTTCACGCCACGGGCGACGCCACGCGAGCAGGATGCTCGCGGCGACTAAAACTCGCCACCATGCGACCGAAGCAGGCGACATCTGTGCAAACAGGCCGATTGCAATAGCTGCGCCAACGTACTGGATCAGCGCCGAACCGACGATGAAAAACTGAGCGGGAACCCTGTCCAGCCCCGACTGTGAAGGAAGCGATGGCACCGCGCATCATCCGCCCGCGGGCAGGAAAGTGAGCGCTGCAGAGTTCATGCAGTAGCGGTTGCCCGTCGGCTGATTCGGCGCATCCGGGAACACGTGACCGAGGTGCGAACCGCAGTTCGAGCAACGAACCTCGGTACGGACCATGCCGTGCGAGCGGTCTTCAATCTCGGTCGTCGACGCGTCTTTCGCCTGATAGAAGCTCGGCCAACCGCAGTGCGATTCGAACTTGGTGCTCGCATCGAACAGCTGGGCACCACACGCCGCGCAGTGATACGCGCCGTCACGAGTTTCCCCCAGCAACTCTCCCGTGAAGGGGCGTTCGGTCCCCGCCTCGCGTAGCACGTGGTATTGCATCGGCGTCAAGATACGCTTCCACTGCGCATCGGTCATGTTCGCTGCATCGTTCAAGCTTGGAAAATCAGTCATACACCTATTGTCGCCCTTGAGGGACGAGGTCGCGATTCGCGATTAACCTTCGGACTTACCTTCACGCGGGTAAGTTACCTTCACGCGGGTAGATGACACCCAGAGCGAATCAGAGGTGCTGGATCTTCGTTTCCGTCAGATCTTCGTCATGACCGTCGCCAGATTCTTCGCCATCACACACGATGGCCGGGAAGGATCCGGTGGCGTTCATTGCTTCTTGCTCGCGTGTTTCCTGTTCGCGCTCGCGACGTTGACGCGTCGCTTCACGTTCCGCGAGCGCGTCTTCACCCGGGCCGGCGAAGATCGCGGATCGTTCTTCAGCGTCAGGTGAACCGGAGAACAAGCGTTCGCCCTTGCCACTGGTTGTCAGGGTCATTGTTATGGCGTCCGGTTCTTTACTCTGCGAAGAAGTCTTTTCGCTCTGCTCGCTCTGCGAAGACGAGGTGGCTTGCTCTAAGGCGCTAGCCGACCCATTTTTTTCGCTGAGCTCGTGGGCGCCGATAGCCCCCGTGGCCGTTACGCCCTGCGTTCCAGACACTGGCGATGAAGATTCTTCGGTACCCGGTTGAACACCCTTCGCAACAGCTTCGAGTACCTTCTGTAGCGTCCCGCGAGTCATCACCTGGGTCGACGAATCGTCGCTCGGAGAGGCCTCTCCGCGATCGCCCGCTTCAGCCAAGTCGCGTATACGATCCGCCATTGCACGTCGACGCGCACGCTTTGCTTTACGGCGTGCCGCGACCATACGAGCAGCGTGCTCCGCATCGATGCCTGCATCCTCACCTTCAAGGGCGTGACGCGCATCATCGATCGCCGTACTACCAGACTCGTGACCCAGCGGAACCGAGGTGTCTCCGGCGATCGAGCGCAATTCAGCAGCGAACGCTGCAACCTGCGCGCGAGAGGTGTCATGCGCAACCGGTGTTCCCTGGTAGGTCTGAACGCGCGTCGACGGCCGAGTCCACGGTTCTTCGGCGACAATCCATTCGATCAAGCGTTCTCGCAAGTGGCAACGCAGATCCCACAGGTTTCCAGAGTTCGCGGCGGACACCAGAATTCGGATCGTGACCGTCGAGGTATCGGATGCCGTCATCTGAACGTTCCACGTACGCCCGTCCCACAGATCCGTCGAGGTCAGGATCTGCTCCACCTTCTGGCGAATCAGCGCCATCGGAGCAGACCAGTCCAGCTGGACTTCGACCGTTCCCAGCTGAGCGGCAGCCCGTCGTGTCCAGTTCTCGAAGGTTGTTGAGGTGAAGTAGGTCGAAGGAATAATCAGGCGTCGCTCATCCCACACTCGGACAACCACGTACGAGAGCGTGATTTCTTCAATCGCACCCGACTCTCCCTTCGCGTTCGCTACAACAACGTCGCCTACGCGGATCGCGTCCGTGAAAGCAAGCTGAATTCCAGCGAATACGTTGCCTAAGGTTTGTTGCGCGGCAAGACCTGCGATCACGGAGATCAAACCTGCGGATGCAAGTAGGGTTCCCATCGCCTGGCGCGCGGCCGCGAACGTCCCCAGAATGACGCAGATACCGACAATCACAACGAGAACCTGCGTCAAACGTCGTAGCACCTGGGCTTGGGTTGCAAAGCGCCTCGAACGCCCTTGATCCGCACGGTTACGCAGACGCGCCGCGTCTTCAAAAACCCACGCTGCCGAATACAGAATCCACGTCATCGCAACAATCGCCAGTATCAGCAGACCGTGAAGGGCGCTGGAGACTAGGGCCCCGTTCGACCATTTTGTCAGATCTGCTTCTTGCAGGCGCCAATTCAGTCCAATCCACGCGCCCCAGACCATCGCTGTGACATACAGGGGTGTGTGAACGCGCTTCACCAGCGCGGCTCCCACAGGCCAACGACGGAAGGTTCGACCGACAAGTGCGGAAACAAACGCGGCAACGACGAAACCGATCACCGCTGCCACTGCTGCGCTGAGCAGCAGTGAAGCAATATCAATGGCATTGCTCACCGCGACTTCCGCAACGCCCGACTGGGTGCCATCAGATTGCGCATCAGCTTCCGTGGCTATATACGAGGCCCCCCAGAGGGTCAGCATGTGCGAAGAAAACAGAGTCGGCAAAGTCATAGTCCAAGCCTAGGGGGTGATTCTTCAGATTGCTGAAGACGCACGGGCTTAGACGCGGACACCGAAAGCCTCAAATCGGAGAGAAACAATATGGAGTTTTCAGCGAATTTTAGCCATTTTTATTAACTGTGAGTCGGTTCACCATGATTCCGTTTTGCATTCCACCCCATTTTACACATATGCTTTTCCTCGTCTTCGGACGCCACTGTGGTGGCCGAAAAGGCCCCCATCGTCTAGCGGCCTAGGACACCGCCCTTTCACGGCGGCGACACGGGTTCAAATCCCGTTGGGGGTACTCTCTGACGGCACTCGTGCTGAACAGTGAAAATAACTCAATAGGTCTTACCTGTTGTAAGGCCCCGTAGCGCAGTTGGTTAGCGCGCCGCCCTGTCACGGCGGAGGTCGCGGGTTCAAGTCCCGTCGGGGTCGCCGACCAGACCTGCCGGTCCGGTTACTGGCTCTGTAGCTCAGTTGGTAGAGCGTTCGACTGAAAATCGAAAGGTCACCGGATCGACGCCGGTCGGAGCCACCAGATCCCCCGAAAGTTCACAAACTTTCGGGGTTTTTGTTTATCCCGAGCCCCGCTCCCGTTTTCATATTCACGAGGTCACTGGTTGCGTTTCCTTCATGCATCGCAGGAAATGAGGGCTATTCGCGTCTTCGGGCTCGTACGCGCCTCCCACTATAGGGGTCATGCTGATCCAACACACGCACGGCAACGTGCCTCAATCTGAGACAATGCTGATATGACAAAGGACATCGACGTACACGGTCGCAAACCTTGGTTCAAGAGCGCTAAGTCTCATCATGCGCCAGGGCCAGGCGAAACTGTGACCGTCTTCTTGCGTGACGTGACGACGAAGTCTGATCAGGGGATTCGTCTGCTCAACGGTGTTTCTTTGGGGTTCCGTTCGGCTTCACTGACCGCGATTTATGATCCGACGGGTAAGCGTGCGCGGGCTCTTTTTGATGTGATTGCGTCGTTTTCCCAGCCTGATTCTGGGGCCGTTTTTGTGCGTAGCCGACACGCGAATCGGCCTGGTCGTAGCGCCTCGGTTGCTCTGATTACCGCGTCTTCGCCGTTGAACCTGTCGTTGACTGTCCGCCAGAACCTTGTGGCTCCTCTTGCTCTGACCGGGGTGAGCGCGCGGGCGTCGACGTTCCATTCGATTACTCAGATTCTGGGGTTGAAGGATCTGTTGGATACGCCGACGTCTTCGTTGAAGAAAATTGACCTGTATGCCCTTCTTCTGGCGCAGGCTGCTATCGCTGGTGGCGACATTATTCTGGCGGATGACCCGACGTTCCTTCCGGCTCCGCTCAGGCTTGAGGCGATCGACTTGTTGAGCCGTCTCACGCAGTTCGATGCGACCGTCATCTGTGCGACGGCTGATGCGCAGGTCGCGGCCTCGTGCAAACGTGCTGTACTGCTGGCCAACTCGGTGTTGAGCGCGGACCTTATTCACCCGACGCTTCAGGCGATTAAGCAGGCTCAGAGCGAGGATGTTGATAACCCCGCAACCTACTTAGGTCCGATTCCTTCGGCTCTACCTGCGACTTCAGTTTCGGCAACGTCGGCTTCTCCGTCAGTTTCGTCTTCTCTGCCCATTTCACTTTCTGGGGACGAGGCCGGGGCTTCCACTCTGGATCAGGATTCTTCATCGCAGACCCAGGACAGCGAACCGCTAGCTGATGGTGATCATGATGTACAGATTGCGATTCAGTGGAGGCCTTTGACGGAACACGCCACCGAAGAGGCTCAGACGAACACGAGCGATGATTCTGCGGAGCTGAGCGAAGACGTTGAGCCTGAGGATTCGAATACTGTTTCTGATGAACTTCCCGATTCGGAAGAACTGGAGCTCGAGGAGGAAACAGATGACGCAGACGCCACCGATTCTGACGAGCCCGCTGCGGAACCGCGATACTCCGGTTTCACGAGGCTGACACCTTTCACCAGCGAGGTTGTTCGGACTCCTTCGCACGCTGAAGAAGCCGGCGATCTGGAGATTACTCCCGAAGATGATTCAACGGATGTCGATGTGTCTGTACCCCTCAACGAAAGCGAGGATGCGCCGGAGGAAAACGACACTCCGATAGCAGACGAAGATGCCGACTCAACGCATCCGGTCGATCTGCCCCGCCGGGATGAAGAACCCGATCCGATCACTCAAGCGATTCGTTTGCTCGCATCGCCGAACGGCCGAGAAGCCCTTGCCGAAGCCGCACATTCACATGCTGGCCAAGCCTCGTATCCATCGAACGGAACGGGACATAACGCACCCACGCCCCAACAGGCAGAAGTCATCGACAAAGCGCGCAAGATCTTGGACGAGCTCCCCGGTTCGGTGATCCCGGAATAGGCTCCGATCTGCGCGGTCACCACATACGACTGCAGGGGCGCGCAGAACGTGAGAAACTGGAGTAAAGCGCGGAACCTACCGCAAGAAACGAACTCAGGAAGCGAGCGTCACCGATGACAACTCCGCTCGAACCGATCGAGGAACCCAAGGCAGCAAAAGCTCGCCCCGCATCGATGGGGGAACTGTTTGCGACCCTGTCCTCGCAGATTACGACGCTGGTCAACGGCGAAATCGAGCTGAACAAGCTCAAAGCTAAGAACTTTGTGAAGAGGATCGGCATCGGTGGCGTCCTGCTTGCGGTTGCAGCCGTTTTTGCGCTCTACCTGCTCGGATGGGTGTTCCACACCGTCGAGATCGCTATCGCAATCGCTCTTCCCGCGTGGGCCGCCTCGCTCATCACCACCGGCATTCTGCTCCTGATCGTGCTGATTTTGGCGCTTGTTGGCGCCTCGTTCTTGAAGAAGTCGCAGGCAGACAAGCCGGATCCGAAGGAACACATCACCCGTGACATCAACGCGCTGAAGAAAGGCTTGGGCAAGTGAGCGACATCAAGGAAACCAGCGAGCGCACCGAAGCTCAGATTCTCGCCGACTTGGCGACTACGCGCGCCGAAATGACGGCCACCGTCGATGAGCTCTTCGGTCGTGTTCAGCCGTCGTACATCATGGATCAGACGAAGGAAACCGCGAAGGCAAAGTTCGCCAACTTCCAGACTCAGGCTCAGATCACCGTTCAGGATGCCAAGGACGGCGAACCCGAGGCCCTGAAGAAGGTCGGTATCGCGGCGGCCGGAGCGGCCACGGTTGTCGGTCTGATCGTTCTCAACATCATTCGTAAGAAGCACTAATTTTCAGATTCTTATTCGATTATTTCGTTGAAAAACCGGCTTTTTGCCGGCACCGCCGGGGAACCAAGCGCGCCCGTGGGTATGGATGCATGTGAGCATTGCGCCCGAATAACGCTATGATGTTCCCACGACACATTTTCATTAACCAGGGAACCGCTTCGCGCGGACCCGAACAACGCGGAGGGGGTCGACGCCATGGGGCGCGGCCGTCAAAAGGCCAAGCAGACGAAAGTCGCACGCAAGCTGAAGTATTTCAGTCCTGATACCGATCTCGACGCTTTGCAGCGCGAGCTCGCTTCCTCTGAGCACTCTCATTACGACGAGTACGACTACGAGGACGCAGAGGACAAGCAGGACGAAGAAGACGACCTCTACTCCAAATACGCGGATTTTGCCGACGCCGATGATGCGGAGGAATCTCCCGAGCTCGACGAGGACTTCTGGATCAACCCGTCCAAGTGACGCACCCGTATGCGTTCCGTTGAACTCACGGTGTCACGTAGTGCCACTACGGTGCATTGCCGACGCTGACTGAAGAGGTTTGTTGATGACTAGCTCATACGCTGGTCTTCGTGTACCCATTTCACGTGTGAATAGAAGAGTGCCGAAACCCAGGGTGGGGCTTCGGCACTCTTTGTATGAGGTGATGGGAGGGTGTATGGGGTGATGCGAAGCTTTCCAATAAAGGGCTTCCGACTTTCGATGAAGCGGGACCTTCTGGCCTTCCGATCGGATCACCTTCCGACGAAGTTTCTCAAGCGATTCGGTACTGGCCGTGCAGGCGAACAGCTCCCGCGTTCACGCCCTTCGTTCCAGAGATGATGCGAGCGTCAGTCAAGCCAGATCCGTCATCAGCGTTCTTTTCGGAACGAACGGTGCCGAGAACCCATGCATCAATGCCAGTAGCCTTAGTCGCAGCCATGACAGCGTCTGCGCTTTCAGCGCCAACAACACCAACCATGCCAACGCCTAGGTTGAGCGAGTCTTCCATGCCTTCCCAGCTGACGGATCCGCCGCGGCGCACCCAGTCGAAGACCGGCGGGACAACCCAGGATCCGCGATCGACGTCCGCAATTGATCCCTTGGGGAGGACACGGGAGAGGTTTGCTCCCAGTCCGCCACCGGTCACGTGGGACAGGGCGTGAATGCCGGTCAGGCCAGCACCCGCCACAGACTCCGCCGAAGAAGCGCCAGCTTCACCCAGCATTCCAACGCCGAACTGACCAATCAGATCAAGACACAACGTGGTGTACAGGCGCGTGGGCTCTAGGAGTTCTTCACCGAGCGTGCGACCGAATTCTTCAACGTGGGCATCCAGCGCGAGCCCGGTTCGCGCGACAACGGAACGCACCAGCGAGTATCCGTTGGAGTGCAGGCCGGATGATGCCATAGCGATCAACACGTCGCCGTCAGCAACGCGTTCTGGCCCAAGCAACATGTCAGCGTCAACAACGCCGGTTGCTGCGCCAGCGATATCGTAGTCGTCGGGTTCCATGACACCGGGGTGTTCCGCGGTTTCGCCACCGATCAGCGGGGTTCCGGTTGCTTCGCAGGCGCGAGCGATGCCGGTGACGATCGCTGCGATACGTTCGGGGACAACGTGTCCGCACGCGATGTAGTCGGTCATCAGCACGGGGCGTGCGCCGATCACGACGATATCGTCAACGACCATGCCAACCAGGTCCTGGCCGATGGTGTCGTGGATGTCCATGGCCTGCGCGATAGCAATCTTCGTACCAACGCCGTCCGTGGAGGTGGCGAGCAACGGCTTCTTCATGCCAAGCAACGCCGAAGCATCAACCATGCCCGCGAATCCACCGGTTGCGCCGAGGACGGTCGCATCGTGCGTACGTGACACGGCTTCCTTCATGAGTTCGACAGCGCGGTCTCCTGCCACGGTGTCGACGCCAGCTGACGCGTAGTCGAGGGGGGTGTTCTCGCTCATCGAAGCTCCCTTGGTGAGGTGCGGTGGTGGGGTGGTCGGTTGAGGATCATGGTGCATATCCGGCATCGCGTGGTCACGAGGCCGTATCCGGTTAGCAACTGATAGCCCCTGGAGTGCCGGGGATAGGTGTGCCTGCAGGGATTGTTTCGGGGTAGTCGCCGGTGAAGCAGCCAAGACAGAGGCCGGTTCCCTGGCGAGTCGCGCGAACCATGCCCGGCATCGACAGGTATGCCAGCGAATCGGCGCCAATAGAAGCACAAACCTCGTCAACGTTCATCGCCGAGGCGATCAGTTCCGCGCGGGTCGGGAAGTCGATACCGAAGAAACATGGCCACTGGACCGGCGGTGATGAAATTCTGACGTGTACTTCGGATGCGCCAGCCTCGCGCAACATGCGAACCAGGGCCCGCTGAGTATTTCCGCGGACGATGGAGTCGTCGATGACGATCAGCCGCTTCCCCCCGATAACCTCGCGCAACGGGTTGAGTTTCAGGCGAATACCCAACTGGCGTAGTGACTGAGTCGGTTGAATGAAGGTTCGGCCAACGTAGGCGTTCTTCACGAGGCCCTGCGCGAAGGGAATACATGACGCCTCTGCATAGCCGATGGCGGCCGGAGTGCCCGATTCAGGCGTGGGGATCACCAGATCGGCTTCGACACCTGACTCTTCGGCGAGGATCGCGCCCATCTCACGGCGCGCCGCCACAATCTGACGATCACCGATGACGGTGTCAGGGCGGGCAAGGTACACGTATTCAAAGACGCAGGTGTTGGAGCGTTTAACCGCGAAGTGGCGTGAGTGAACACCGCTTTGGTCGATTGCGATGAGCTCGCCGGGTTCAATTTCGCGGACGAACGTGGCACCGCACAGGTCAAGGGCGGAGGTTTCGGAAGCCAAGACCCAGCCGGAGTACAGGCGACCCAGTACTAGCGGTCGATATCCGTGGGGGTCGCGCGCAGCGTAGAGCGTGTTCTCGTCCATGAAGACCAGCGAGAACGCACCCTTCAAGCGTGGAAGGACCTTCAGGGCCGCCGGGATGAGAGACGAATAGCCTTCTGTTGTCCCCTGTGCCGGCACCTCGCTAGACGAGGAAGCAGAACCGGCCTCTAAGGTCGACGACTGCGCAAAAGAAGCAGAATCGCCCTGGTCCATGGAGGACGCAAGGGCGAGCGCTGGAGGAATAAACGGCACAGGTCCAGGGATACGATCTGCCAGTCCAAGAAGGGCCGTGACGATGGATGTGTCCGTGGTTGCACCATGTTCAATGTCGTCACCTTCGTCGGCGATTTTCTTCGCCAGCTCACGCAGTTCGGTCGTGTTCGTCAGGTTGCCGTTGTGGCAGAGAGCGACCGTTCCGTTTGGCGTGGGACCGAGCGTGGGCTGGGCGTTACGCCACGTATCCGCCCCCGTAGTCGCGTAGCGGACATGTCCGATGGCGACGTGGCCGGTCAGGCCTTGAAGGGTTTGTTCCGTGAACACCTGGTTCACCAAGCCTTGGTCTTTGTAGACCAGAATCTGAGAGCCGTTCGAGGTTGCGATACCGGCGGACTGCTGTCCTCGGTGTTGCAGAGCATATAGCGAGAAGTAGGTGAGTCGCGAAACGTCCTCACCGGGCGCCCACACGCCGAAGACACCACAGTGGTCGTGCGGTCGGTCGTCTTCGAAGATCTCTTGGTCGGATAGGGGCTTGTCCATGTTCACCGAGTCTGTGATCACGGCTTCACCTTCTCACAGATTGACGTGCGCGTGCCACGAGCGTCCGGGTGAGGTGAGGAACTCATCCCATTCCTCTCCGGATCTTTCGCAACAGTGAGCGCGCGAAAAATGCGAATGAGGAGCGGAGCATATTGAGTCGAAACCGCGCGTTTGCACCCCACAACGCCATGTGCAGACAGTGGGTGCGACAATGAAAGCAGTTGATTCCTATCCGTTCGGAGATCATTTCGATGGCATCTTCTGCTCTGAGTGTTGTGTGCTGGGTGTTTTCCCTGCTGGTGACTCTGCTCGCCCTGCTGGCGTTCGGTCGCGGTATCGCACATATCTGGCGCCAGATCAACCAGGGCCAGCCTGATCCGGGGCGTCTGCGCCCGGTGGGCAAGCGCCTATGGTCGATGATTTCTACGATTTTGACTCACCGTGAGTTCAAGCATCGCCCGTGGGTGAAGGTCGCTCACTGGCTGGTGATGATCTCCTTCCCTCTGCTGTTCCTCACGCTTGTTGCCGGCTATGGGCAGTTGCGCGATCAGATGTATGCCCTGCCGCTGCTGGGGCATTTTGCGCCGTGGGAGTGGCTGACAGAGGTCCTCGCCTGGGGTGGTCTGCTGGGCATCATCTACCTGATGATCGTGCGCAAGCGCGCTGGCCACGGCAGTGTCGCTGAGGCAGCCGTGTCGAATGATGATCAGGCTTCCCTGACGGGTGACGACGCGCCACTGTCCTGCCCGCACCCGCGCGACGGTTCACCGCAAGGGTTGGCGTCGCGTTTCCTCGGGTCGACGAAATGGCAGGCGCTGTTCGTCGAGTGGGTCGTTCTGATTGTGTGCGTGTGCATCATCGGTTTACGAGGCCTCGAATACGGCCTGATGTTCGAACAAAAAGTGGGTCAGGAATGGCCGTTGCCTCTGATTGTTCACTTCCCGCTAACCGGGTGGATCGGCGCGCTTGCTTTGAAGGCTGGGCTTGGCTCAACCGGTCTTGCAAACGCGATCGCCGTAGTTGCGACCGTCAAGATCATGACGTCGATGCTCTGGATGATGGTGGTCGGCGTGCAGACGTCGATGGGCGTTGCATGGCACCGTTTCGTTGCGATCGTCAACCTGTATGCGCGTCGCAACGATGACGGCACAAAGTCGCTTGGTCCCGCCGATCACATGCTGATCAACGGCGTGCCGGTGATCAGCGAAGAACAGTTCGAAGACCTTCCCGAGGACACCGTTCTGGGTACGGGCAGTGCCACCGACCTGTCGTGGAAGGCACGCCTTGACCTGTATGCCTGCACGGAATGTGGTCGTTGCCAGGAACTCTGCCCCGCGTGGAATACGGGCAAGCCCCTCTCCCCCAAGCTTTTGATCATGTCGATGCGCGACCACATGGAGTCAGCGTCAAATAAAGAGATCGTCTCTCAGGAACTTGTTGACGGTAACGTCCCCGGTGACCGCACTGTTGCCGACGTGATTGAGCACGGCGATCTGATGCTGGATAAGGGCGTTGAGCCTTCCCCGCATTCCTTCGATGTCCTGCAGATGCTTTCCGCGTCCGGGGCAACTGGTCCTGAGGGTGTCACTGACGTCGCCGGACCACTGGTTCCCGGCGTTGTCAGCGAGGAAGTCCTCTGGGATTGCACGATGTGTGGCGCCTGCGTCGAACAATGCCCCGTCGACATTGAGCACATCGACCACATTCTTGACCTGCGTCGCCACCAAGTGCTGATGGAAGCCGCGTTCCCACGCGAACTGGGACGCGCATTCCGTGGCATGGAATCAAAGGCCAACCCTTACAACCAGCCGGCACGAAAGCGTTTGGATTGGGCGAAGAACCTAGAGTTCGACGTGCCCGTGATCGGCGAAGATATCAAGAGCGCTGAAGAGGTTGACTACCTGTTCTGGGTGGGGTGCGCGGGCGCTTTCGACGATAAGGCAAAGCAGACCAGTGCTGCCGTGGCAGAGCTATTGCACACTGCCGGCGTTTCCTTCGCTGTCCTCGGTTCGGGTGAGTCGTGCACGGGTGATGCTGCGCGCCGTGCCGGCAATGAGGTTCTCTTCCAGATGCTCGCCGCACAGGCGATTGAGACTCTGAATGAGGCGAAGGCTCAGAAGATCGTTGTCTCGTGCGCTCACTGCTTCAACACGATTGCTGGCGAGTACCCCGAGCTCGGTGGTCACTTCGATGTCATCCACCACACCCAGTTGCTGAACCGCCTAGTGCGCGAAGGTCTGTTGAAGCCGGTTGCTCCAGGCTCTCCGTCTGATACCGACCAAGCGGGTCGCCCCCTGCACGTCACCTATCACGATGCCTGCTACCTGGGTCGCCATAACCGCGTTTACGAGCCACCGCGCGAACTGGTCGCTTCCATCCCAGGTGTTGAGGTTGTTGAGATGCCTCGTAACCGCGACCGCGCCATGTGCTGCGGTGCCGGTGGCGCGCACGCCTGGTTCGAAGAATCACGAGGCACCCGCATTAGTGATGCTCGCATTGTCGAGGCAGCATCAACAGGCGCTGACGTGGTCGCCACTGCGTGCCCGTTCTGTTCGCAGATGCTGGGGTCTGCGTCCGGTTCCTCGGCGGGCTTCTTGTCCGCCTCTGGCCAGGGCGCACCTGCTGACGGCGCCACGTTGACGGAAGCCACTTCCCTGCCCGAGGTGAAAGACGTGGCGGTCATGTTGCTCGAAGCCGTGAAGCGCGGTCAGTAGGGTCGTTATTCTCTTCCGTTCTGCCGAGCCAAGACTGTATTTGACTGGGTATTTTCACCTTTCTTTGCGCCCAAACTCGCAATTTTTCGACAGTCTCAAACCAGAATTCACACAACCCTGACTAACCCTGAGTCACCCCTGATTTGTCAGTGTCCTCATTCCCCCACGACACGGGGCACTGATACCGTTGGGAACCATCAACGTTGATGAGCGTCTAGGAGTATTCGTGTCCTCTTCCACGTCCCCGCGTTTTCAAAAGATCATCGCCCTGATTAAGACAGGCGTATGGATCATCATCGCGATCAGCCTCGTGAAATTCGCATTCTTTCCTTCCACTGGGGCGGACCAAAGCGATCAGCCCCTTGATCCAAGCGCGAATTACGGGCAGATGACGGTCACCCCGACGAAAGCGGACATCACGAACACCGTCTCGGTCAACGGCAACATCGAAAACGATCCCTCCACCGTTGTTAAAGCAACCGGGGCTGGCGAGGTCAACTACATCGCCGTCAGTGACGGCACATACGTCGAAGCAGGAGCCATGATCCTGCAGATACGTGGTCAAAACGAAAGCAACCCGAATACCGACGATACAGACGATCAACAGACGCCGACCTACACGTACACGGACATCACTGCCCCCGCCAGTGGCACCCTGCATCTCAGCGCCCTACTCGGCCAGCGGTTCGACATCGGCGACCAACTGGGAACCATCGCCCCCTCCACCTATTCCGCTGTGGCAACTCTGAACGCCGACCAGCTGTACCGCATTCAAGAAACACCCTCCGAAGCAACCGTGACCATCACTAATGGGCCCGCACCTTTCACCTGCTCGGGACTCAAGATCGTCACGCCTGACACGACGCAGAAGAACACGAATCAACAGGGAGAGACCCAGCAGAACAGCGGTATCCAAGCACGTTGCGCAATCCCAGCAGATCAGAAGGTCTTCCCCGGCCTCGGCTTGAAAATGGACATTGTCGCGGGCTCCGCAACCGACGTCCTCACACTCCCCATCAGCGCTGTTGAAGGCCGTTTCCAAAGCGGATTTGTCTACATCCCCGCCAGTGATGGAGCCGGCAAGCCCGAAAAGAAGCCTGTCACCTTGGGTCTGACTAACGGTGAAATCGTCGAGATCAAAGAAGGTCTGACGGAATCCGACTCGGTGCTCGAATTCATTCCCACCGCCAGCTCAGACACAACACGGGGCAGTGAATCCGGTGTAGATGGAGCCACTCCCCTGACGGCCACCACTGAAAGCTCGGCGGGCTGACATGAGCCTGATCGAACTCGCCCAGGTCACCCGGACGGTTCAACTACCCGACGGGTCCGACCTGAGAATCCTGCGTGGCATCGACCTGAACGTCGATCCCGGCGACCACATTTCCATCGTGGGTCGCTCCGGCACCGGCAAATCGACGATGCTCAACATCATTGGTCTTCTGGACCTGCCGACTGACGGAACGTACACGATCAACGACATTGACGTGACGCGCCTGGGCGAAGGGAAGCGCTCTGCCCTGCGCGGTTCAACCTTCGGCTTCGTGTTCCAGCAGTTCAACATTTTCAACGCGCGCACGGCACGTGAAAACGTTGAAGTCCCATTGCTCTACGCAACTGGACAAGCATTTTGGAGGCGTCGCACACTTGCCGCTTCCATGCTCGACCGCGTGGGGCTCGGCGATCGCCTCGACTCCTACCCCTCCCAAATGTCCGGTGGTGAACAGCAGCGCATCGCCATCGCACGTGCCCTGGTCCACCAGCCAAGAGTCATCCTCGCCGACGAGCCCACCGGCGCACTCGACCCCGAAACCGGCGCGCTGGTCATGGAACTCCTTGAAACCGTCGCCAGAGAAAACAACGCCGCCCTCATCGTCATCACCCACGATTTCGCGGTCGCCTCGCGCGCAAAGAGAATCTTCCAGCTCGCCGACGGTACCCTGCACGCAATCGACTCCCACGATCTTTCCGCCACCCGTCCTTCAATCGACGAGGCCGACCCCACCCAACTGGTCACCTCCCCCTCAACCGGTGGTCGAAACGAAGAGGAGGAGACTCAGGAATGAATACCCTCAACCAGATCATCGGCGCCCTCGTAGAAGCATGGGGCGAAGTCAAAGTACAAAAAACCCGAGTCATCCTCTCCCTCGTCGGCGTCGTAGCGGCCGTCGCAGCCATGTCCTCAGTTATCGCCATTGGCGACATGTTGGTTCAGGTCAATAAAGAAATGGAGGAAGCCTACTCAGGCCGATCCATTACTCTGCACGTCAGCGCATCAGAAACCAGTTCAGACACCGGTGAGACAGGCGCGGCCTCGTCGACCGAAAGCGAAACTGGCACCACAACAAACGCCGAAGGAATGCCAACTATCGACAGCGACTCAGCAACCCAAGGCACAACGAGCAGCGACGGAAGCAACGCGCTCGCCGCGCTCACCGGCGTCATTCACGACCCCATGGGTGACGCCATGACAACCGTCGCTCAACGCCTGCACATCCCCTACTGGTCCAGGCTCGAAACAGGGAATATCACCTTCACTGAGATAGAACAGATCTCAAAAACCGGTTCATACCGAGGAGTCCCCACGACGCAGGACCTCACAACGATGGAAACGTCCACATCCGTGAAAGCCATCGACCCCGCGTACTCCACGCTATTCCGATTGACCCCAATCGTCGGCAGGTGGATCGATGCGGGCGACGCCAACCAGCGAGTCGTCCCCATCGTCATCAACTCCACGCTCTGGGAATACCTAGCTCACGCGAATATTGCAGACCCTATCGTCCTGCACGCCAACGATGCTTCCGCCACCCAATACCGCGTCGTCGGAGTCATCAAATCCAACTCGCAATGGGACAGCCCAACCGCCTACATCGACTACACCGCCTGGCAGTTCACCAAATCGCAGTCAGCCGCGCTCAGCGGACAATCCCCCACATCAAACGGTGTTGAAATGCTGGTCTGGACCGGAGCTGACCAGGCGGAACAAGCACGAGACCTGCTCCCCAAAGCACTCGCATCCGTACTCGGCAAAGGCTGGAAAGGCGACGTCTACGGCGGTGAATACTACGACGGCGGACAATCCAGCATGAATACGATCCGCACCGTCATCATGGTCATCGGTGGCATCGTCATCCTGCTAGGTGCACTCGGGCTACTGAACGTCGCGATCGTCACCGTACGCCAACGCATCCGAGAAATCGGCATCCGGCGAGCTATGGGAGCATCCGCTAAACGAGTCTTCTTCGCGGTCTTCATGGAGTCGGTTGTCGCTACCTTCGTCGCCGGCGTCATCGGTGTCGGAATTGCCATCATCGTGATCCGACTACTGCCACTTGACACGTTATTGGGCATCTACCTGCAGGAACGCCCACCATTCCCGATGAGCGCAGCCATCGACGGCATTGCCATCTCCACGGGAATCGGCGCTCTCTGCGGAATTATCCCTGCGCTCGCTGCCGTCAGAGTCAAACCAATCGACGCGATCCGGTACTGACAACCTGCTTGGCTAGCCTCCGACCAGTTGCTACCACTGCGCAGATAATCCCCGGAAGCTCAGACAATTGCTCTTAGTCCAGCCCACCGACGAAGCCGGTGGGCCGTCAGTAGCGAGCACAACTCGCCCCTGGGGACAACCTGCCTCCGTGGCAGTGTGCAAGCGGGGACAATCAGCGCGGAAGAGCCAGGCGATCCTCGCCGACGCGCACCAGCAGGCCATCGGCAAGCAAGCCTTCAATCACACGGGGAGCCTGGTCAGGGTCGCTACCCGGCAACGTCGCCACTTCTAACGCCGCAGAGTACGAAACTGTCGGGGCGGCCTCGTCGATTGGGGAAGGGACATTGCCGGTAGCTGACGAATCACCGGAAGCAACGGGAGAATCGGAACTGGCGGAAGAAGCTGATGAGTCCCCGGAAACGTGCAGGTCGCGCAACAGTTGCACCACTCGCCCGCGCGCCTGCCGGTCCGTGCCCGCCCAGGCCTGAGACTTTCTCTTGACCTCGACCATTGGACGCCCGGCAACGAACCATGCGCACTCGGCGACAAGCGGACACGTATCACACGCGGGATTCTTCGATGTACACGCGATCGCCCCGAACTCCATCAGCGCAAGGTTCCACGTCGCACACTCAGCGCCCGACGACGGTAGCAGGGAATCGGCGAGCTCCCTCTCGACGCGAGTCGGCGACGAAGATGCAGGTCGCTCAATCCCGCTGAAAATTCGCGCAATCACACGTCGAATATTCGTATCGAGCACCGCGCGACGCTCATGAAACTGGAACGACATCAGCGCAGATGCCGTGTACGGGCCGATGCCCGGCAGGCTACACAACGACTCAAAGTCGGCGGGAACCTGGCCACCTGGGCGCTTACTAATGGCGATCGCACACTCGCGAAGGCGCAGTGCGCGCGACGGATAGCCGAGCCTCCCCCACTCGACCAGAACCCGCGACGCAGGAGCAGCCGCGAGCGCAGCGGGCGTCGGCCACAGTTGCATCCACCGGCTCCAAATCGGTTGGACACGAGGCATGGGTGTTTGCTGGCTCATCACTTCGCCAACCAGAGTTCCCCACGGCGTCACGTCCTCGGCGCGCATAGGGAGTTCGCGCTTGTTTTTCTTCATCCAATTCACGAGGCCAGTCAGCACCTCGTTGCGTTTGGCCTGCCGAGTGGTCGAGGCCGAGCTTGCGGGCGCACTTTCACCACGAACAGCGCCAGAAGAGGAAGAGGACATGACCATCAGCCTAAACGGTCGCCGTGAATGTGAAACAATTGGGCCATGCTATTGAGCGATCGCGATATTAATGCCGGCCTTGATTCTGGGCGTATTCAGCTGGACCCGCTTGATCGGGACCTGATTCAGCCCGCAAGTATTGACGTGCGTTTGGACAGGTTGTTCCGTCTTTTCGACAACCACCGTTACGCCGTGATTGATCCGTCCGCTGATCAGACAGATCTGACGCATCAGGTTGATGTGGGGCCGGATCAGCCGTTCGTTCTGCACCCGGGCGAGTTCGTACTGGGAGCAACCTACGAACTGGTCACCTTGGGTGATGACATTGCAGCGCGTCTTGAAGGTAAGTCGTCGCTTGGTCGCTTGGGTCTGCTGACGCACTCGACCGCTGGCTTCATTGACCCCGGGTTCTCCGGCCACGTCACGCTGGAGCTTTCGAACACGGCGACCATGCCGATCCTGCTCTACCCGGGCATGAAGATTGGTCAGCTGTGCTTCTTCGATCTGTCATCTCCGGCGGAGCACCCCTACGGTTCATCCGGTTTGGGTTCGCACTACCAGGGTCAGCGTGGCCCGACTCCGTCGCGCACGCACCTGCGTTTCAACCGCACTCGAATCGAGCGCTGAACGAACGTGTCAGACGAGGTTTCGGATAACAACGAGGGCACTGGGACGAATAGTGTTCCCGCTGCGCCGGCGCGTCGCTCTTTGCGCGATCGCATGGCAGACGCGTCTTCGCGTTCACGCTCCTCGTTGACCGAAGATTATGTTGGTGATTCAACGTCGCTCACCTCAACGTCGTTGAATGCCATCACCTCTCTGTCCGAGTTTTCGCAGACATTCTCCGTTGGCGCCAAAGGCGTTTCGCAGACGTCGCAGATTGCTCCAATTTCGGCAACAATTTCGACTTCCGCTCCCGCGCGTTCAATCGACGAGGCCGCAGCCTTGGAACACCATCTGCTGTTATTGGCCGATGAAGTAGATCCTTTAGAAATTGAGGCACTCGCCCTGTCAATTTGGGATGAAGCTCGCTGGGAGGGAGCCGGTCAGCTACACCTTGTTGGCGAGGCACGACTGGTGGGACCGTGGAGTATTGACGCAACTCTACGTAAGACGCTCAAGACCCCCGCTTCACTAACAAACGTGTGGGTGTTGGAATGCCCAAAGTCGCGCAGAAATCCCGTGGATCCTCAGCTTGCCGTCCTCGACGAGTGGGCAAGCGTTTTCCCCGATGGAGTTCCCGTCGGCCTAGAGTACCGGATTTTGACCGCACTGAAGCGGATGGCTCGACGCCTGGGTGGCGCTGTTCGCGTCGCCGATTCGGGGAAGATGATCGCCCCGGATCCTGATTCAGCGGTTTCGTTGACCGTATACACTCCACGCTGGCTGGATCCTGAGGACCTGTTGAACCTGCTAAAGCCTCATTTCCCACAGCTCACAGATTCACGTCAGATTGCCACTCCCGCACCGCAGTCCGCGCAGCAGGTGGTTCAAAAAAATGCTGCTATCGCTGCGGAACCCGGAACGATCCGCACAGATATCGCGACAAAGATCGCGAAAGCACGCGAACTGGCCGAAAAGGCAGCGAAAGAAGTCGGCGCCACCCCCGAAGTTGTTGCCGGGTACGCGCTTGTCACCCCGATCGCGAACCGGTCAGATCTGATGATCGAAGTAGAGCCGATTCCTCGTCCCCCCCAGGTTCTGCGTTGGGAGTCGTGGACAACGGGCGTCATCATCGAATATCACCTGAAATGGTTGCCGGCAGGAATGCTTGAGCCACCGACCGGAGTGTCACGAACAGCGCGCTTGGAGCGCATGCGCTCATCGCGTGACATTGAGAAGGTCGCAGAAATCATCGTCACCGCCGTCGGCGGATCCGTGATTGACGAAGACGGTTTCCTCGTCGGTCTTGTGGACGATACCGCAATCGAATAACGGCATACTCGGCCAGCTTGCGCCGTGTGTTCGTCTACAGCGCACACAAGCTCTTGCTCAGCCAAGATTCAGGAAACATTCAGACGAGTGCGATGGAATATACCCATGAGCACCACCGGTAGCCCCGAACCCCGCGAAGTCGAACTCATCTTCGAGGATCCCACCTCCACTGGGCGTCCCTCCGCAGGATCGGCATCTTCGGCCGGCAACTCCACGCCGGATTCGCGCGACCACGTTCACTTCACCCAGCGTTCAACGCCGGGCACCAACGAGCAGACCGCGCCCCAGCCGACGACCACCCAAGCGGGCACGGCCTCGTACACCTCAGGAAACGTCGGTCGAGAATACTCCGGCGACTCAATCCCCACCGCACGCCTGAGCGAAACACAACTGCCCAGCCTGCAGGTCTTGGGGATTTCTCTCCTCGTCGCACTCATCCTGAACATGCTCCTGGCGTTCACCTCCCTGATCCCAGCAATCGCAGGAATTACAGCACCGTTGAACACGATGCTGGCAAGCCGGTCAGCACTCATTGCGACGGGACTTGTTTCAACGCTCGTCGCCATCGCAATCACATTCGCCACCTGGAGTTACTTGCGTAAACGCGCAGAAAACGGGCGAGCAACCGCATTCGTGTTCATCACCTGGCTCTCATGGTTGCTCAGCGGAATCTTCGCGTCCGCATCCACCGGTTCCCTCCCCTTCGTCGTCTCAGCGGTCGCATTCTGCGTCTCATTCACGACAACGGTGCACCACATGAACAACAGCACGACACGAGGCATCACCCGCTGGTGGGAATGGGTCGCCAGCGCCGTCAGCCTGATCGTAATCATCACTGCGGTCTTGACCGGCACTGCGACGCTCGCATCCGCGATCATCACGTCGATCATTTCGACGGCTGTCACCCTCATGTCAATCCGCGCATGGAACGCCTTCGTTGCACCCATCATCGACACGCGCGAACACGTCCGCTCCATGATGAACGTTATGCGAGGCGCCGGCTTCTAAGTCATTGCCGAATACGCCACGGGGTGCAGACGCTCGGCATAAAAATGTGTCCCGCAGTCAACGACTGCGGGACACTCTGGCGGTAGCGCAGGGATTTGAACCCTGGGTGGCTGTTACACCACACAGCATTTCGAGTGCTGCACCTTCGGCCGCTCGGACACGCTACCAATGCGCATAAGTATAAACAGAAGTCGCCGGCAAACTCCACACGAGGTCCGCCCATGCGATACGTTCCACACGTTGTCCCCGCGTCGTTACGCAAGCATTCTGCCAACCCCGCACCGATCAGTGCCTCGCCCGCTGAAACGCGTGACTACGCAACGGAATACCCGCCACCATGCGCACATCTGCCGGGGTGCCCACATGCTTTGGGCGAGTGGGCGCAGATACAGCGGGCGTCCTTTCCTCAGCTGGCACCGCATCCACCTTCGAAGCAACGAGGCCCGAATTTTCGTGTTTCACCCGATCAGACACCGGTTGCGAAGCTCGCTCCATCTGCGGAAGCAACGTCGTAGCAGACTTTTGCGTAGGCTCTTCAGACTTCTTCGCTTCCATGTCACTGTCTGAAACGGAGTCCGAAGACTCGAGCGAATCCGGGTGATTCCACGACGCAACTGTCTCGAAGGTAGGGACAACAACCGGCTCACTTGCCAGAGCACCGCGCCCCGTCGGCTCAGCCGTAGTTTCGCGCTTGTCTTGGAAGAACGCCTTCAGCTGGATCGTGGCTTCGACCCCTAAAACACCCGGAATGACCTCAAGACTGTGGTTCATCCGAGAATCACGCAACACATCACGCAACGAACCCGCCGCGCCAGCCTTCGGATCCCACGCACCAAACACCACGCGATCAACGCGTGACGCCAACGCCGCCCCCGCGCACATCGTGCACGGCTCAAGCGTGACAACCAGCGTGCAGCCCACAAGATTCCAACGCTTCAAGGTCTGGCCAGCCTCGCGAAGCGCATTGATCTCTGCGTGACCGCACGGATCATGCGCGGCCTCGCGAGTATTCCAGCCCTTACCAACAATCCGCCCCAGCGAATCAATGACAACGGCACCAACTGGCACATCGCCCGATTCACGGGCCTGGTTGGCGTAGAACAAAGCGCGGCTCATCGCGTCACGATAACGATCCATTGGTGTCACGCCTACAGCCTACCGGCAGGCATATACAAATTGAATCGCACTATCCAACCGTGCAGGAAACTCTCAGGAAAAACGGCTTTTTCAGGCGCCTTTCACTCAAAAATCCGCCTATCTCTCCACCTGAGACATCGTCCCAATATCGTCCGGCGCAATCAAGGAATCACCCTCACATTACGGATCCGGGCCTCGTCCCCCATCAAACACAAGTGGCACCGAGGCGGAATAATCACGAAAACGCCGGCGCGCTACCCACTGCCCGCCCGCGCGCGGTAGCCTTGAACTATGCATCTTCATGTCGCGGACCACCCGCTTGTTAGCCATAAGCTCACCGTTCTGCGCGACCGCGAAACGCCGTCCGCAACCTTCCGCCAGCTCGTCGATGAGCTCGTCACACTGCTCGCCTACGAGGCCACGCGCAACGTCGCCGTTTCCGAAACCGCGATCAACACGCCCGTCGCCCCAACCGTTGGCCTGCAGATCTCCGAACCGCGCCCTATCGTCGTCCCCGTCCTGCGCGCAGGCCTGGGCATGCTCGAAGGCATGACCCGCCTGGTCCCGACCGCAGAAGTCGGCTTCCTCGGCATGCGTCGCGACGAGGACACCCTCGAAATCGAAACCTACGCCAACCGCCTGCCCGACGACCTGTCCGGTCGCCAGTGCTTCATCCTCGACCCGATGCTCGCCACCGGTCACACCATGGTCGCAGCAACGAACTACCTGTTCGAACGTGGCGCCAAGGATGTCACCTGCGTATGCATTCTCGCAGCTCCGGAAGGTATCGCCGAACTTGAAAAGGCAGTGGGCGACCGCGCAGACGTCAAGGTTGTTGTCGCAGCTGTTGACGACCACCTCAACGAGAAGTCCTACATCGTCCCGGGTCTCGGTGACGCTGGCGACCGTCTCTACGGCATCGTTGACTGACATTGTTGCATGCACGTTCACTTTCATAGTGAACGCCGCACATATCTGAAGTAGGGAGCTATTCCAATCGGGGTGGCTCCCTACTTTTGTTTCTTCGTCTCTCTGGCTCCAGCACATCAGCAACGAGGACGAATTCCCCTGGTTGTTCACTCAGCGCCAGAGATTGACATGTGATGTGAGGCGTTTAATCGCTTACATAATGTCACGCTGTCAACGGATTGACATATGCTGACAGCATGAATATCACACAGACTAATCCGAAGCGTCGCAAGTACGGCGTTGCAGCACTCGTTGGCCTCATTGGTGGCATCATCTCCGCCATCATCAAATTCGGTTGGGAGGTACCACTGCCCCCGCGTACGCCGGAACGCAACGCCACCAACCCGCCGCAGTCCCTGCTTGAATTGTTCGGCATGAACCCCGACCTCACGCACGCCACCTACACCTTCAACGGCAATGAAGGCCTGCCGTGGATGTCCTTCATCATCCACTTCTCCTTCTCGATCGTCGTCGCCATCGTTTACTGCGTGCTCGCTGAGCGCTTCCCGCAGGTCAAGCTCTGGCAGGGTGCCGTCTTCGGCATCCTCGTGTGGATCGGCTTCCACGTCATCCTCATGCCACTCATGGGCATCGTCCCGGCACCGTGGGATCAGCCGTGGCAGGAGCACTTCTCCGAGATCTTCGGCCACATCGTCTGGATGTGGGTCATTGAAGTCTTCCGTCGCGACCTGCGCAACCGCTTCACCAAGGAACCGGACGCCGAGTTCGCGCTGGAAACTCACTGATCGCACTGATTACGCTGACCGCGACTTGAACAAGCATTCACGCAGACAAGCGAGGCTAGCTTCAGTAGCGACCAACACTTGAGCTGAGGGCCACCCCGACTTTCGGGGTGGCCCTCTCTTAAAGTAAGTTGGCTGGTCAGCTGCCAAGCTCGCCAATCAACACCGGCAGCCGGTCAGCAGAGCTGGTCAGCAGTACCGATCAGAACGCGGGGATGACGGAGCCGTCGGCCCAAGTCTGTTCAATGTAGGACTTGACCCCATCGGAGTGGAGCAACTCTTCGAGCTTCGCGATCGCTTCGGCCTTGTTAGTGTCACTCTTCCAAACGAGGACGTTCACTGCCGGGTTGTTCTTGGGGGACTCGACGACCAGGGCGTCGTTAGCCTGCGACAGGCCACCTTCCTGGGCGTAGTTGCCGTTGATAACGGCGATGTCAACGTCCTGCAGGGAGCGAACCAGCTGGGCGCCTTGAACCTCCTGGAAGGTGAAGTCGCCGAGGATCTTCACGTTGTTCACGTTGGCTTCAGAACCGTCGGTCGGCAGTTCGACGAGGCCCTGCTGGGAGAGCAACGTCAGCGCACGAGACTGGTTGGTGACGTCATCGATGATGCCGATCTTTGCGCCTGCCGGAAGTTCATCCAGCGACTTGATCTTCGACGAGTAGATTGCGAGAGGCTCAAGGTGAATACCTTCACCGGCGGTGAAGTCGTAGCCGTTTTCTTTTTCAGCGATCTCCAGGTAGGGGACGGTCTGGTAGAAGTTCGCGTCGAGCTCGCCGTCATTCAGGGCGGAGTTCGGCAGGACGTAGTCGGTGTACTCGACGATGTCGAGGTTCAGGCCCGCGTCAGCTGCCAGGTTGTCCTGGATGTACTGCAGGATCTTTGCGTGCGGGGCCGGGGTGGCACCAACCTTCAGGGTGACGGTGTCGCCAGAACCGGACGCTTCAGAGCCGGAAGCGGACGAATCGGAACCGGTGGAGCCACAAGCTGCGAGGCCAAGGGCAAGGACGGTTGCTACACCAGTAGCGGCAAGATTACGGATGGAACGCATGAGAATTCCTCTTTCTGTGTTGTTACCCAGAAACGTACTCGCTCAACCTCAAGGGGAGCACAGACGTCCGGGTATGAAGACTGTGTAACGAAATAGACCACTGAATGGTCAGTCGATGTGAAACGATTGATTGAACAGTGCTGGCCTGCCGGTTGCCCGACTGGTGGTCGACTCAGCGGTGATCCACCAGTCGGCTGATCATGTCACCAATCATCTGAACCAGCTGGACGATCACGATGATCGCAATAACCGTGGCGATCATGACGTCGTCCTGCCAACGGTTGTAGCCGTAGTTAATGGCCATCTGTCCAAGACCACCACCGCCGACGGCGCCCGCCATTGCGGAGTAGCCGATCAGGGTAATAGCAAGCGTGGTCGTGGACTGCACCAGCGCGGGTGCAGCTTCGCGAACCTGAACACCCCAGCGGATCTGGCGGTTCGTTGCGCCCATCATCTGAGCAGCTTCGATTTTGCCGGAGTCGATCGCAAGAATGTTCGATTCGACGAGGCGCGCGAAGTACGGCACCGATAGGAGCACGAGTGGGACGACGGTTGCCTGCCAGCCGAGCGTTGTTCCCACAATGATGCGGGTAACGGGCAGTAGGACGACGATGCCGATGATGAACGGCAGCGAGCGGATGACGTTCACGATCGTCGACGCGGTCTGGTAGATGGTCTTATTCGGAGTCAGGCCATTCTTGGCAGTCTGAACAAGCAACAGACCAAGCGGGATACCGAGCAGGACCGTGAACAGCGTGGAAAAGCCCATCATCGCCAGGGTTTCACCGATTGCCGGCAGGAACTGCTTCGTCAGCGCCGGGTTATCCAGCCACTTCGGGTCGTTCACACCAGCGGACAGGAGCCCAGCAGGTAGCAACCCTGCGGGCAACAGGCCTGCAAGCGACGTGTAGAGGGAGGGAAGAACGGGTGTCATGCGGACCTCACCTCGGCGTAGATGTCATGTTCACGCAGTTCAGAAAGAATTTGCTTCGAGTGGTAACTGGGCACGGAGAGTGCCAGGCGACCAACCTGAGTCATTCCAATAGATTCGAAGGTTCCGGCTGTCACGTCGGCGCCCATTGAGGCGGCGAGGTTCAGAACGGTCGCACCGGTGGGCACGCCGGGGTGCGATGTGAAGATAACGTCGAGAAGCGTGGTGCCTTCGCGCAGGTCAGCATCGTCAACGGACGGTGCGGGAACGAGTTCACGCGAGAGTGGGCTGGACGGGTCGGCAACGACCTCTTCGACAGTGCCCGTCTGGATGACGCGACCGTGACCGAGCAAAGTAACGGAGTCGCAGATTTCGCGGACGACAGCCATTTCGTGGGTGATGACCAGAACGGTCACGCCTTCTAAGTCGCGAACCTTGCGGATGAGTTCCAGAATCTGGCGCGTCGATTCGGTGTCGAGCGCGGAGGTGGGCTCGTCACACAGCAAAACACTGGGATTGTCCGCGAGCGCTCGAGCAACGCCGACGCGCTGACGCTGACCACCGGAAAGCTGAGACGGATATGAGTCGCCTCGTCCCGAAAGACCGACAAGGGCAAGTAGTTCTTCAACGCGCGCTTTGATCTGATCCTTCGGTACGCCCGCAAGTTTCAGGGGGTAGCCGATGTTCTGCGCCGCTGTGCGCGAGTCCAGCAGGTTCGCGGCCTGGAAGACCATGCCGATCTTGCGACGAGCTTCTCGCAGGGCTTTTCCACGCAACTGCGCCAAGTCGAGCCCGTCGACGACGATATTGCCGTCGCTGGGGTGTTCAAGCGCGGTCAGGCATCGGATGAGCGTTGACTTGCCCGCACCAGACTGACCAACGATTCCGTGGATGGATCCACGTTCAACGTGGAGGGTGACATTGTCGAGCGCGACAACCTCGTTGCCACCTTTGACGGAGTAAACCTTTCGCACTCCGGCAAGGTCAATCATGGCGCCCTCCTTCGATTCAGATCGTGCGCGCCGGGTTTTCGGCGCGTTTTCGCGCTGCGTTGATGTTTTCAGCATAGGAGGCAAGTCCGCGCCACCCAAATTTTCTGTTACATAACGCCACGATGTGAAATGAAAGTGAGCCTGACCTGCAGTTTTACGCGATCACGTTTCGGTAACCGTCAGCGCGCGAACAGTGATCCAGATCGCGAATTGCGCCTTAGTCGACAGATACAGCTCATCCAATCCCCAGCAGATAGGAGACGAGTGCCGTTAATCCAAGTCCCAGCAGATAGGAGACGAGGCCACTCACCCAGCCGACAACAATCAGACTCATTCCGGCGCGGACCCGACGAGCCCACACCTCGGTCCACGCATCCAGGACCGCGGTTGAGAACGTGGTGAAGCCACCAAGGAAACCCGTTGATAGGACAAAACGCATGGTTCCGGTGACGCCCGGATAGTCGACCGTAGACCCACCGGCGACAAGGACCGCGAGTAGCGGGAGGATCCCGGTCAGGAAGCCAAGCAGGAAACAACCGACCGTATTGACGACCACGATGCCGACGTAAGGGCGGAGGGGCTTTCCAGCCAACGCGCGCTTGCCAACCCACCTGGTTTTTACAGCCAGATCGAGTTTCCAGCGCGAGAGGGCACCGAGTGCTCCACCGAGGGCCGTGCCGAGCACGCTGAAGAGAACGATCATTGTTCCTCCTCAGCGAAGGTGTCACGGTCGACCATCCCGGCCGCATCAGAAGACGGAGATGAAACGCTGGAGCCGGCCTCGTCATTCACCTCAACGACCTCGAACATGCGGAACTTTACGAAGCGGCCCAGCGCACAACCGCACCCCGCGCACACGACGCCAAGGAAAAGCAACGTCAGCGACGCGAGCGCCGGAACAATCGCCCCGACAATAGATCCGGACGCGATCATCCCATTCGCAGTTGCAGCGATCAATGTGCCGTAGGTTGTGAACGCTCCCAGGAAGCCGGTGGCAACCAGCAGGCGCACACGCTCGCGTGAGGGATCAGTAAAAAGCGACACGACCACACCAAGCACAAACGCACCGAGAAGATTCACAAAAACCGTCGACCACATGATGGGAATCGCGTGCGAAATGACCGCAGAATCGGGGAAGAACACTGTCAGATAGTCCACGCCAGCGCGAACAAGCGCGCCCAACGCGCCACCAACGGCAACGTACGGCCAGATGCGCTGGACGGGCTTTGCAGGATCATTCATCGCGTCCAGCCTACACAAGTTCACGAGACTCGGGCAGGAACGATCAGCCTGCCCTGTCGGCGCAGTTTGTACACTAAACCCATGACCAGCGGTTCCCTCATTCAGCAAGGCGTGGGACGTTTTGCGCCCTCTCCTACCGGGGATTTTCACGTCGGGAATCTGCGGACCGCGATCCTCGCTTGGGCCTGGGCGCGTAATAGCGGGCGCTCGTTTGTCCTGCGCATGGAAGATATAGACCGCGTGCGTTCGGGCAGCGCCGACCGCCAGATCGGCGACCTGAAAGCGATCGGACTGAACTGGGATGGCACAATACTGGTGCAGACGACGCGTTCAGCCGCCCACACGCAGGCGCTCGATTACCTGCTCGAGCAGGGATATGCGTTCGAGTGCTACTGCTCCCGCAAGGACATTAAAGAAGCCGCGTCCGCTCCCCATGTTCCGCCGGGACACTACCCCGGCACATGCCTCAACCTGACTGACACTGAGCGCGAGGTTCGACGCCGACAGCTCACCGAAATCGGGCGTACTCCCGCGCTTCGCCTTCGCGCTCCAGCAAGCGAGTGGACCGTATTCGACGAACTCCACGGTTCTTTCACCGGCCCCGTCGATCACTTCGTGCTGCGCCGTGCTGACGGCGTGCCCGCGTACAACTTGGCCGCGGTGGTCGATGATGGCTTCCAGCATGTCGACCAAGTTGTACGAGGCGACGATCTGTTGTCTCAAGCGCCCGCTCAAGCGGCGTTGGCAACACTGCTCGGAATCGCGGTCCCGACTTACGTGCACGTGCCACTGGCACTGAACAAGACGGGCTCTCGCCTCGCGAAGCGCGACGGAGCCGTCACCCTCGCTGACCTGCATGAACTTGGGTGGACCACGGAGGATGCCGTCGAATGGATTGGTCGTTCCCTGGGGGTCGACGGAGCGCAAACCGCCATCGACATTGCAGACGCTCTCCCCATCGACTCCCTGCGAGCACTCCCCCTTGACCCGTGGATTGTCACCCCGCCCACCGGGCTCCCCGCATTCTGAGCCAACCGGGTTTCACCTCCATCCTCCACTTTCTGAACAGGAGCATGACCAGCAGAAGTAGGTGGCCTCGTGTCACACTTAACCCATGGATTTCTTCCAGAAGCTTTTCGGATACAAAGAACCGACGCTCATCGTTGCTAAGTCGGACAACTGGACGCAGTTAGAGCCGTCGCACGACCTTGACGTCACGATTGCACGTCGTGCGCGCAAAGAAAAGTGGGCTCCAACCAGCGCGGATGCTCCTGCAGAGTTCCACTGCATGCTCATCCTGCACGGCGGGTTCTCCGATGGCTACTTGGAAGTGAACTGCCTGGGTAAGCCGATCGCCACTTTCAATCACGAACAGGTCGCAGACACTATGGAACGCATGCGCGCTGACAACGGCCTGCGAATGACAGCGGTCAAAACAACCGCTTTCCTCGACGCTGACCGCTGGATTGTCACCGTCAATATCTGACACGGCACACTCATCGGAGCAAATACCAAGACGGATCCCTACACATCCGCAAAGACTGAGCAGGCCACTAAAACCACCCCGACACGCCCGAAAAGACACACTTGGGCATGAGCCCGACATTTGGGCATTAGCCACAAAAAGCGCATTCAGTAGAAATAGAAAATCCGATCAGCTCAACGTAAAATCGTTGGAACTGAGCGGATTGTCACTAGAAATGCAGAACCCCCGCCGGTGGATCGCACCGAGGGGGGCCGCTGCGCGCTCGAAGGGACTCGAACCCCCAACCTTCTGAT
>NZ_JASOQR010000007.1:0-17748 GCF_030218905.1 Pauljensenia sp. UMB0895
GCAGAACCCCCGCCGGTGGATCGCACCGAGGGGGGCCGCTGCGCGCTCGAAGGGACTCGAACCCCCAACCTTCTGATTGGGAGCCTAACCACTATCCGACCTGCGAAGTTATAAACCTGCACGAGTGGAAAACCCGGCAAGCGTCCTAAACGTTTCCGCTAATTTTCCCGCTATGAACCCTTACAGGCTCCCACCCACGTGGGCAAAAGAGATTAACAACTGGGCAACGGCGCTAAAGGTAGCCGACCGGAGCCCGCAAACGATAGAGACGCGCACGGAACACCTGAGGCGCTTCGCACGACAGACGGGAGCGGGAGGCCCCGCCCTCGTCTCACGAAACAGGCTCATCGACTGGGCGAGCACCCAAGAATGGGCCCGCGAAACGCGCCGAAGCATCTACACATCAATTAGAGCGTTTTACACATGGGCGTACGAAACTGACCGAGTGAGCGAGAACATTAGCGACGCTCTCCCAAAGGTGAAAGCAAGCGAACCCGCCCCGCGTCCGGCTCCCGAAAACGTCTACCGCGTCAGCCTCGCCAACGCCGATGCTCGCGCGCGCTTGATTCTACGGCTTGCCGGTGAGGCCGGATTAAGGCGCGGAGAAATAGCCCAAATCAGCAAAGACGACCTAACGCGCGACCTTATGGGCTATTCGCTGAGAGTTCACGGGAAAGGCGGGAAAGTGCGAACCGTCCCGCTAACAGAACCGCTAGCGCGGGTGCTTATCGACTATTTGGGGCGTCGGTATTGGCTCTTCCCATCGCCAGCTGGCGGACACCTAACGCCGAGGCACGTCGGCAAACTCGCCTCAAAGGTAATGCCGGATATTTGGACTTTGCACACGCTACGCCACCGGTTCGCAACCGTCACATACGACGGAACGCGAGACCTCATTGTTATTCAGCAACTACTAGGGCATTCGTCAGTAGCAACGACTCAGCGGTATATAGCTACCCCTCAGGATCGTTTGCGCCAGGCGGTCGCCGTCGCTACTGTAGTATAGTAAATAAACACATTAGCGAAAGGCGGAAACGTGAACGACAACGCAATCACGCGGGCGCGCGAGGCACTCGACCAAGCCCGCGCCACTCTGATTGATGAGGTGCGCAAGGCTTCAGAATACGGGCTACCCGTCAGCAAAATAGCGGAATACGCGGGAGTAACAAGGAAAACCGTATATGCATGGCTCAACGGTGGCACCGTTACCAAGTTGTAACATAAAACACACGCCAAGACTTGCATCGCTGATATGCGCGGGTGTATAGTATATATACAAGCAAACGAGAGAGCGAAAGGACTAGAACAATGCTCACCGAAAACACTTACATTGAATGCGCCAACTGGAACGGAACAATCGGGGAGGCTATCACCGCCGGTGTTCTCGACTTCGAAGAGCGCTTCGAAGAGATCTACAACGCACAGAACATCAAGAAGCCAATCTATGAAGATTCAATAAACGGCAAACTTGAGGTCCTGTCCGAGTACCACGATGAGATTCTCGCCCGCAAGCTCTTTAACGTCTCCTACGCTCAAATTATCGCGGATCTGCCTTATTCCCGTATGTGATCGCAAAGCCAAAGCCCCCGTAGCCAGGTACGCTACGGGGGCTTTACTGATTCCCAGTAGAGAAGCAACAAGGACTAGACGAGTTGCATCTCTATAGGTGCCTACACCATACCACACACCCCGGGGGGTTAGCGTTTCCGGTTTTCGACACTACACAATCGATCCGAAAGTGCCTCATCCCACGCCCTGCGGTCCCGGCGCTCTTCGGATAGGTCTGTTCTAATTTCCCCGATCTCGTGCCCGATTCGCGTCACGTCCTTTTCAACTCGAGCTATACCATCGGCGATGCTTGAGCCGTGATTAGGCCGGAGACGCTTCCGCGTCTCCTTATACGTCGAGATAGAGGCGATGAGCGCGCCGAGCCCGGCAAGCCCGCCGAGATTCTGCAACACATTAACGACTTCATGAACCATCTGCACCGCCGGCGGGGGTATGCAATAGTGCGGTCGTGGTGCCCAGCACGCTGGAGGCGAGCGCAAGCCAAAGGGGCGCGGTTGATTCTTCGACGAGGCCATAAACGACCAACAAGGGCACTAGAGCGGTAACAATCCCATAAACCCACCGGCGAACCGTTGGGGTGAGCCAGCGCGCATATCGCGGGGTCGGAGCGTCTAGGGCGTGTTTAGGCGGGTTGTTCATGCTTTCAACCTTTCCGCGAGCAGGTCAGCGACAGACTGCGCGAGAGTATCGGGGATCATGTGCGCGAGGGACGAGGCTAAAGCCTGCTCATCAATATCGGCGGTCACCGAAACGGGGGTGCCGAACACGCGGGCCTTTCTGGCGGCGGCGTCGGCGGCGATTAACCCAATTTCACCGTCGTTAAAATCTTCATAGGACGGGCCGTCATAGGTGCGGTGTAAGAACCCCCAAAGGGTAGCCGATGGAATGGGTGAAACGTCATACGGCGTGGCGGCGTAGACGATTCCCGATTGTACAGACCTGATAAATCTCATTGTTTCTTCTCCTGATTCAATAGAGGTGGGATCAAGGGCGGGCGGGCGAAGAACCCAGTCCCACCGGTTCGAGCGGGTGAGGTGGTGGGCTGTAAATGCTGTGGTGCGGGTTTCCCCGCCGGTCTGGTCACCCGGCGCGCCGTCGATGGTTCCCTGTTCTGAGATAAACGCTTCGCAAAAACGGTTTTGCCCGACATATATGCCGACATGCCCGGCCTGCTCAGATAGAACCGCGTCCCCGGGGCGGAGTGTGATGCCGGCATAGTAGGGGAGAGTTTCAAAACCGCGCGCGGCGGCGTAGGCTCGCAAGTTCCCCGTGTACGAGTCGCCAGGGAACGGGGGAATTGCGCCGGCTTGGTTATACGCCCACGCGGTGAGGGCGCTACAGTCAGCGGAACCTCCCGGGTAAATATCCCAACGGTGGGGCTGGGAGTAGCCGACATTCCACACGTCGCAGACTTGTTCAACTGACTCGCAGACCTTATCAATATCGATATTCATCTCATGCCACCCACACGGCGAGCCCGTATCCAGTCATGTTCTTATTGATGTTGAAGCTTGCCTGTGGCTTGACGAGGAGGCGACGCCCGGAGGCGCTATAAAAGACCGGCGTTGTGTATCCGCCAAACGTGACGTGCCCTACACACGTATTATCTTGAGGCGCGGGATAGTCGGCGGGCACTGTCATAATTGCAAACTCCCCCGATGTACCAGTATTGAAAGATTCTGCGGTTCGTTTCGCAGTAATCGGCAGAACGTGCACATTTCCGGTGCGCGTCGCTTGGCCGGGTCCTTCCCATCCGCCGTAGGCGGGAAAACTTGTAGAAGATGGCATGAACGCCTTTTCGATTGCTTCGGCATTCTGGCGCGCCGTCGTCGGATAGTCCGCGACTCGATCGGAAGAGGTGGGATAAGGGAGCTTGAAGCGCGAGGTGGTGGCTGGCATTGCGTTTCCTTTCGTTAGATGCTGGTCGAACCAATTTCTGCCCAGGTGATATTGGGGAACTGATTCCACAGTGCGTGCAGGGGCATTTCTTTCCATGTTGTGGAGTGGGACGCGGTCGAAGCGCGCGTCAAAGTCAAGTCATGTACCCAATGGCCGTGCTCGCGGGTGATGGTTCCGCCGTCAAGATAAACGGGGATATTAGGGGAGCCCGGTATCCAGTCGGCGCAGTCCGTGATAACAATGGGTAGGCCGATGCGGGTAGACGCGTCGAGCGTACTCATCAGGACCCGCGTAGGAACAACGTCAAGTGCATCATTTAGCGTGATTGCGGGGATCGTCCAACCGCCGGGAGCAGTCGCAGTGAGGTAATAGACCGCTAGGGCTATTGCTTCGGCTTGGCTGGTGAGCTGGGTCGAGATCGATAGTGTGCGCGCGCCGTAGGTTGCGACGCGCTCGGGGTCTGTGGCGCGCTCCTCGTGCGTCGCCCATTCAAGTTCTTGGTTTTCGTTCAGTATTGCCGATTCCCATCGGACAATAACTTCCGTTGCGAGGTCGGTCGTGTCCCGGCACATGTTCACGCCGGCGAGTAATAGTCCGCTGGCGGGCAGTTGGTTAGTTCGAGTGTTCACGTCCGTCCAGGCGTTTCCGGTTTGCGGAATACGGAGCGTGTACAACGATTTACGATTGCGCTGGTCTTCGAGGTAAAGAAATTGCCCAATCCCGCGCGCGGCGGACGGCCAGAGGATAGCGCCGGTAGATGTTGCACTTTCTCTAATCAAGTCCAGTAGTCCGGCGGCGTCAACGTCGCGGGCACGCAACAGGGCCGCCCCCGGCACCGGGTCGGCAATGACGGAAAGATCAACGTTTGTCGCGCTGGTGATGCGCGTCAGGCGGGTCGAGAGTGTTTCGGTTGGCCAGGGCTCAGCCCCGATTACTGTGTTAGCCAGTGTGGTGAGAACGTCGGCGGCGGTAATGCGCAGAATAGGGCGCGCGAGACGTTCGTCCCATGTTGTGATGGCGCTGGTAATCCTCCCGTCAAAGACGGTGGCTGTGCGCGCGCCCGCGCTGGTTGAAGTAATAGAGAGGCTACCGAGAGAAAGGCGCTTGAAGCTCTCCCAGCTCTGCGGGGTGCGATTAAACGCGGTAGTGAGGTCTTTGAACCGGGCACCGTGGCCGGAGACGTCAATTTTTAATCCGACGTACGTGCCGACCGCGCTAGCGGGCGCGCGCCACGTGAAAACGGCGTCAATAGTCTGGAACGTTGTCGCGGATGGGGTCTCGTGTGTTTGTAGGTCGAGTTGATAGTCGTCGCGTGCGGGGCTCCTCCAGTAGGCGGGAGTAATGCGGACGCTCATCCACGGCGGGATACTCATGTGTAGGCGCGTGGTAAACGATTGCCCTGCTACGACGGTATTGAGTGTGTTCCAGGCGGCGGGGCTGGCGTTTTCGGCGACGAAACTACGTTGCGGGGCGAGGACGCTTGTAGGGTTCTTGTCAATAAACAGGGTCGAGCCTGACCGGCGCGCGCCCGTGTCCCATGCGCTATCGGGGAGCGGGATACTGATATCCGCATCGGCGGGAGCCTCAAAGCTGGTCGCTGTGACGCTGATTCGCCGGCCGGGGGCGATCTTCTCTAACGCGTCCCGCGCGCCCTCGTCGCCCGGGAGGGCGATAGACGCGGTGAGCGTCGTGGGGTCTGGCTGGTCTAAGCGGGTTGACCTGCCCCATTTCACGCTGAGCCCGTCTAACACTGTAATATCCCGGTTGGAAAGGCTCTGAGCGTCAGTAGCAAGAGGCTCGTCATCAAGAAAGATCGCGCAGTGCGGGGAGGTCATGCGATGCCCCCGATCCTCACCGCGCCGACTCGGCGGGCGTGATCTGAGAGGAGCTTTTGAATCTTCCTTGCCGCGTCGTCGGCGTCTAAAACACCGTTAATGGTGATGTTAAATACCGGCTGAGCGGTGGTGGTCGCGCCTTTTGCCTGCGCGGGGCTAGGAAATTCAAGGGAGGCGAGACCCCGGACCATGCGCGCGCCTGCCGTCGATACATTCTCAGTCTGGGACGTAATACCCAGTGATACGCCTTGCCCGAAGAACGCGCCGAGCTTCATGCCAACGCGTGAGGGCGAGTGAATGCCCAGGAAGCTCTTGATAGCGTCAACAGCTTTCCCGGCAATATTTGTAGCTGCGTCCCATAATGCGCTTCCCATGGATCCGATACCGTCAATCAGGCCGTAAACGATATCCTTACCGGTCTGGAGCATCTTGCCGGGAAGCGAGGCGAGCCCGCCCGTGATATTGCTGATAATCTCGCTGGCTTTCGTGCTCACCATGTTCGCGAGGCTTGCCCACCCGTTCGACCATGCGGAGGTTATCCATGAGACGACTCCGCTAATTGCACTGCCGATAAGGCTTGCGAGCCCGTCAACAAGATTAGAAATGAGGGTCCGCGCGGAAGAGACAATATCGCCCATTGTCCCGAACGCGCCTGCCCAGTCGCCTGTAATGATCTGCCCGATGAACGTGACAACGCCAGTAAAGACGTTGAACAAGTCACCCATATAGGTCCCGATAATCGTGAACGCGTCGAGAACGTACGGGGCGAGGGTTTGAATAATCGGAAACAGAACACTGGCAAGGGTGTCGGAAAACCGTCCGGCGGCATCGACAAGCGATTGCACCCACGGAACGGAGTCGAGGAAGCTCTGCATACTGAACCCGTCGACCAGATCAATCACATAATCAAGGGCGGACCCTACACCGTCGAAGAGGCCACTGGCGACGGGTTCAAGGGCGTCCATGCCCTTGTTTTTCAGTATTGTCCATTTTTCGCCGGCGTCCATGGTTTCCTCGCCAACACCGAGAATAGTATCCCCGGTGGCGCCGGCGGCGCTCATGAGGTCGTTCATGTTCAATGTGCCAGCCTGGAGGGCTTGAACCATCTGGGCGGCCCCTTTGGTGCCAAAAATGCTCGATGCTAAGTCGAGGGCGGCCCCCGTGTCCCCGGCGTCGATGAAGCCTTGCAGTTCCCCGGTTGCGCGTTTGAATGCTTCCGACGTTGATTCGCCGGGCTCTGCGAGGTTCAACATGCCCCGGCGCATCGCGTTAAGGGTTGCGTCCGCGTCAACACCGGCCTTATCGAGGCTACCGATGAGGGCGATAGAGTCCTCGAAACTAAAGCCGAGTTCTTGTAGGGCCATCGCGTTTGTTTGCGATGAGTTGGCAAGATCGTTCATCGATACGCCGGTGGCTTGGCTGACCCGGAAAAGAGAGTCCATCGCGCCCGCGACGTTGTCGCCTTCGATTTTGAACGCGCTAAAGGCGGCCGTCGTGGTGTTAACGTCAACGTCTTCGCCGAGTATGCGCCCGGCCTCAAGATATTGAGAGGCGACTGTTTGCAACGTATCACCAGACAGCCCAAGGCGCGTATTGAGGTCTGCGACTGTCGTCCCGGCGGTTTCAAAGTCCGTCGGAATACTGGTAGCAACCTTGTGAGCGTCGTCGATCAACCCGTCGAGCGCTTCGCCGGTCGCTCCCGTCCCGGTGCGGATAGTATCAGCAACGCTATCGAACGTTGTTCCTAGGTCGTAGAGCTCTTTACCGACGGCGATCGCGCCGGTAACGATCGCACCACCGACGGCGAGAGCGCCGGGGCTGATTTTTGCGAGCTTCCCGCTTAAACCGCCTGCGGCTTGCTCGGTTTCGTTAAACCCTTTGACAGCGCCTTTCGCGTCGCTGATGATTTTGACGCTGAGGATCGCGCTTTTACCGGCCATCGTGTGCAGTCTCCTCAAAAATGTCGAAAGCGGTTTCTAAATAAATAGGGTCAAGGGCAAGCCATGTGGCGGGGTCAATGCCTGTGCGGAGGGCTAGGACTGTCAGGGCGTGTTCTGGGGTTCCGGGTTGTCCTGGGTCGTAGGGTTTACCTCAGCATTTGAAAATTCATAGTCTGCGATAGCGTCGATCCACGTATCAAAGTCTTGTGTGGCGGGGAGCCCTAGGCGCTGTGCCAGTGCGAACGCGATCAGCCCTTGAATTGTTGGGTTGTCTTCCCAGGCGAGATTCCTGTTTCGCGCGATCTGGGAGGCGCGCAACCTGTCTATCGCGAACAGGCGGGTTGGCGCGATCGTCGTGCCGTCTTGGTATTCATACTGGATGTGTACTTTTTGGGTCATGGTTGGGTGTCCTTTTCAATTTTTTCGATAGCTTTTTCTACTGCGTCCGTGTAGAGCTTGAGCCACCGGGGCTCGGCTTCTTTCGCGCCTTTGTTAAGGAATAGACGCGGGTAAACGAAAGATTCGACAGCACGCGGGCTGGTGACGTTCGGCCACATCCGTCGCCCCCAGTTCACGGCGTTCGCGTAGGGGACGCGCTTTGATCCTGCGCGGATGATTCCGGCTGTTTTTGTTCCCGCCGCCCTCACCGACTTGGCGAGTTTTCCGCTCGGCCCCTCAGGGACATACCCTTTAGCGGATCGGGCGGCGACTTCGGCGGCTTTCTTGTGAACCTCTTTGAGGTTTTGGAGTTCGTCAGCTTGCTCGCGTAGGGCTTTGCGGAGCTGACGAGCTCCCTCAACCTGAATACCGGTGTAGTCGTTGCGGGGCATACTAGTTCAAGACGCTGTCTGGCGCGCCCATGGTGGGCTTGTCGCCGGTGATCTGGAAGCTGAAGTCGGTTTCGTTCGTTTTCTTCGCGTCTCCACCGACTTTGACGGGGGCGACGATGCACTTGCCTTTCCATGCGAGCCCTGCGCCGGTCTTAGGAATGAAAACGAAGTCCATGATCTCGCCGGCGTGTGTGTAGCACCAGGCGATCAGGGAGTCCGATCCGTATTCCTGGTAGAACGTGCCTGAGATGGTTCCGCCCCAGGTGGGTTCGGGCTGGTAGTCGTCGCCGTTTAGGAGGCCTTTAGGGTCTTCGGTTTTTGCTTCGGGCGCGAACTCTGTTTTCGTTGTTCGGCTTGAGAAGTCCTTGCCCGATCCGGCGGGGCCAAAGGAGAGTGTTCCCGGTCCTAGGGTCTGCGAGATTGGCGAGGAGGTAGGGGGGACGGGCGGGGTGGTCATGAGCGGGGCTCCTTGTATTCAATAGATGAGTGGGTAATGAGGTAGGCGGGTGCGCTGGCGGTTTGCGCGCCTTGCCAGGTGATGGGGCGGATTGAGTCCCATTCGATGACGGGATCAATCAATGTCAATAGGTCGTCGAGTGCCTGCCAGGCGGCGGTTTGGTCCCCTACTGGTGCGCCGATGACAGCGGTTTCCCATTCCAACCGGTAGGTGTTCCCGGTATCTTCGCTGATCGTGGGCACCCCGAGCGCGATAACCGGGGTGCCTGCCAGTAGGGCGGGCGTTGCTTCTTCAGGGTCGAGGGTGACAATTGCCCGATCCTTGACGGCTTTCCTAAAGTCGTTGGCGATGTTGAGCGTCGCTGTGCGCGTGGCGATCATGCGATGGCTACTTTCATGTAGGGCGCGAGGATCGGGCGCGCGGGAACAAGCGGGTCGCGGTTGATGCGCACCGGCGCGGCACTGATGTCAGTGTCTTCAAAACCGGCAATACCGTTTCTGGCGCTTCGCCGGTGGTAGAGGTCTGCGCCGACTTCGACACACGCCCGGCGAAACACGCTTGCGGGTATCGCTTCTTTTTCTGCGCCGACATAGTGCACAACCATTTCGACGGCTTCGACGGCGCATTGACTGATATACGGATCGACAGCGCGCGCCCCGACGAACGGGGCAAGCGCGCCGGCGACCTCTTCAGCGGCGCTCATGGTTAGTTCGCCATCTTGAGCGGGATCAGCGCGGACGGAATTTCGGAGGCAAACGCGGCATACTGGTAGACGCTGAAAGCGTTCGTCAGGTCCAGCACATTCGCATCCTGCAAGGAGACGAGCCCGGACGTGTAGGAACGCAATGCCTGAGCATTGTAGAACGCCCCGACTGTGCCTTCACCGAGGCCGGTCGCGCCGGTCTGAATATGCTTATTCGTAATGATCTTCAACCCGTCGAGCTGGGCAAACTTCCCGGTAGCGTGAACAGTCCCGATAGTGTTGTCACCGGTGTTGCCGGCGACCTGCAGAATCGGACGGCCAGCGGTGTCGGTCATGCCGGCGATAGCTTCAAACGCCGGGCGCGTGAGAATCAGACCATCGTTAACAAGGGCCTGATCTTCATAGGCTTCCTGCGCGTCCAGCATCATGTGGAGGATCGTCTTCCAATCGAGCGACCCCATCGGCTTTGCTGTGGTGATCGCCTGGGAGGCTTGAGCCTTAACAACGCTCGTGAACTCTGTTGCGAACGCGTTCGCGAGCTCTTTCGCCATAGTGAGGGTCAGCGCCCTTAGGTGAAGATCAAGGATATTCGAGCGCGAGCGCTCAATCACTTGACGGGACAATACCGCGCCACCACCGTACGTGTTCACCGTCGCCGTCTTGGTCTGAACGGAGACAGAGCCGGTAAGGAGCGGGTCGCCCTCCTTGGCTTGCTTACCCGCCTTGATCGTATTGTCCTTGAGCTCAGCAAACTCAATGGTATTGCCCTCTGCTGGAAGTGAGCCTTTCGAGAACAATTCCATGAGCGGGTTAGCGAGAATAACAAGGCGGGTGAGGTCGCTAATGAACGTCGGTTCATTATAGCGTGCGTCGGCGTCGGTCGTCGTACCAGTAAACGAGCGCCCAACATATGGGGCGAGCGCGCTACGTGCAGAGTCATCGCCGTTCGCATATGCCTTAATAAGTTCACCGGCTGAACGGCGTTCAACCGCCTTGGGCGCTTCGGCGGTGGTGGTTTCGGTCAGCGCCAGGCGGCGCTCAAGGTTCGTCATTGACGCGGTGAGGTCTTCAAGGCCACGAGTCAGGGTGTCAAAGTCTTCGCGGTCCTGAGCGTCGTTGAGTTCGAGAGTGTCCATGGGTGGGTTTTCCTGTTCTTCTTTGGAGCGGACATTGGTGATGCGCGCGGGTTCATAGGCGGGGATGGGAACGAGGGATATTTCCCTTAGGTCGATGCGCGTTTGCGTGCGCAAAATACCCTCGTCGGTCTTGGTGTCTTCGTATTCAGATTCGTAAAAGCCAATAGACAAGGACGAAATAGCGCCGTCCCGCGCGAGGGTCGCAACGTCCCTGCCGAGGCTTGTATCTGAGATGCGCGCGGTCATTTCGAGACCTTCCGCCGTTTCGGTAAGGCACGTGACCACGCCGATAGGTTCGTCATGCCGATAGAACAACATCGGCATGTTGGTGCAGTCGATGGCACCGCGGGCAATCTGTTCCCGATATCCGGGAACAATCTCTGTTGGAGCGTCAAAGGGGACGGCCAGCCCCGTAATCGTCTTGCCGTCACCGGTATCTTCGCGCGCGATGAGGCGCGCCGGTAGCGTTCGTCTGGTGAGCGTCATTCTTGTTCTTCCTGCAGGGTGGGGAGGGGTTGGCGGCCCTCAAGGGCGCGTATTTCGTCGATGGTAAGAAAACCGTTCGCGAGAGCGACCGCGTACGAGTCATAACGGGTCTTCGTGTCGGTACGGAGCAACCCCTCAAGGTTGAAACGAACGTCCTGCCCCCGGACGGTGACGGTGGTAAATGCTTCTTCAAGAGGACGAAGATAGGCCATAAGCGTGAAACGGATAAAGCTAATCCAATCCTGCTCAACATTGCTATAAGACATTGATCCGCCGGCGGGGCTGGCGAGCATGAGCGTTGAGGGGATACCGAAGAGCCGGGCTATTTCCAAGGTTGAAAATTCTCGGGCTTCGAGCCATTGCGCGTCCCTGGGGGAGATTGCTAAATGCGAGTAGGTAAAGGCTTTTGGGAGTACTTTCACGCGCGAGGGGTTCGCGGACTGGTCAACGGGGTTGCCGTCCTGGTCGAGCCCGTTCCACGCGTTTCGTGTTGCCATCGCTTCAGCGAGGGTCGCCGTAGGGCTTGAAAGGATGCCGGTGGGTTCGCCTGTTCCGGTAAACCATTGTGAGGCGTAGTCGCGCACGTTTCGCGCGCCCATCAGGTCAGCGCGGGCGGCTTCGATAGGGCCAAGCCCGAGCGGTTCACCGATGCGGGCGGGCTGAAGATGCGCGTGAAGAACATCAAAGCTGGTGAGTTCTTTACCCTCAACGCCGAAACGTAGCGCGCGCGTCGTAGGGTTGACGCTCACCCAGACGCGCGCCGGGTCGAGCGGACGCAAAGCGAGCGGCGCACCCGCGCCATCGCGCTCAATGAGCGCGTAAGCATTCCCATACAAGGCGAGGGCGCTGACCATGTGGGTGGTCCATTCACCGCGCGTCATGCGCGGATCAGGTTGTGAAACAATCGCGGGCACGCTAGCCCCGGACAGGGTCGAGCCCCGGCGCTCAATCACGATCGGCAATTGAGCGGCGGCGGTCGTAAGAACCTGTATAGCCCTGTAAACGGGGATGAGCGTACGCGCGTCAGACAAAACGAGCGGGCGCGCGGGCGGAGTCAAGGCGGGGTGAGCAGATGCCTTAGGCGCTTCGGCTCTGCTGATCCCTATAGCTCGGGCGATCCGTGTTCGTAATGCCATGAGCACGATAAAACCCGCGCACGCACTGAGCGCGCAACCGGTCCCGGCGGTTGACTGTCCCCCGCTGTCGCCCACTGTCAAAAGGGGTTTATGCGAGCGTCCAGAATGCCTCTTCCTTATGATCGCACCCCCACAGGGCGACGCTGGCGGCAATGAGACTAGGGATAGGCGCGGTAGACCGGTCTCGGTCGAAACGCTGAACATCGTTTGACTCTTTGCCCACCGCGTTCGCTACGGCAAGGCGTAGAGCCTGCGACCCATCGTGTTTAATGCTCCCAGTCTCGTTAATCGCGGATAATAGATTCCCGTCTGCGACTAATCTTTCCGTCATGGTCAGCGCCCGAACGCGCGTGGGATCAATGTCCGCGCGCTCGGTGATCTCGTCGGTGATTCGGCGGGTAGGCCCCCCGTTGTCCGCGACAACTTGAATACTGGGATATGTGCGCATCAGCCCGGCAACATATGCGGGAAGCCAGGCAGTGCCTGGGGCTTGTTTGAGAACGCGGAGCGCGGCAACCCCGTCAAGGTCTCGCCAACAGGCAACAACCGCCCCGCATTGCCCAATTCCTGAAGCTTCATACGCGATAGTTACGTCATTAAGGTCAGGGACGGCGAGGGGTTCGCCTTGTAGGTGGTCGAAGTCCTCTAAAGCAATCAGCGGGTTGTCCGATGCGACTACAGCGTTCATATAGGCTCGCATCCACTCCCCGTAGGGCAAGCCCATATCAGACGCGAGAGCGTCAGCAGTCAACGTATTACCTAAAGCCGGGTGAAACAGTTTCCACGTTTCGGGGTCGTACGGGTCAGCGCCTTCAGGCATAGAAAACTCGATATAGCACAGGCTCGGGTCAGTGCCGTTAATACCTTGGTCTATGAGCGTGTTCATGAACTCACTTTTTGCGGTGCCCTTGGTTGATACCATCCAGATTTGTGCTTCTTGTCGGATTGTGACCTGCGAGGGGGATATTGCGCCTAATAGTCCCTCACCTAAAGCTAGGGAGTGTTTCCAGATTTCATCGAGAACAACAAGGTGAGGGTGCCCGCCGTGAACACTCGACAAAGTGGGGCTAAAACGCGTGAGTGTAGAGCCGTTTTCGGTGACGGTTAGCCCCTCTGCCCCATTAGAGAACCGTGGGGTGACAAGCGCGCCGGCGGGGGATTTTCGCACTAGTGCGATCAGTTCCCGGACGCGCTTCCCGGCATCGGCGCCGGTCTGAGCGGTGAAGAGGGTCTCAGACGCGGGACGCAAAAGAAGCCGATGCAATTGAAGCGGGCCCGTGAGGAACGTTTTACCGGACTGCCGGGGAACTGACACCAGGACTTTTGAATACTTGTATGCCCGGACCTTCTCGCCCTGGGCGTTAATACCCCACCTGTATTGCGTCGCACGGTTTAAGGTCATTCGTTGCCACGGTTGCAACTTAGCGCCCATGAGGCGGGCAACGCGCGCGATTTCACGCCCCTCATTGAGCGGATAGGCGGGGTCAGGCTTCGGACAGTGCGCGGGTTTGGGTAGGTGCGTGAACGTCACAGATCGTCGCCCGCTGTAATATCGCTGGAACTATCAGGATCGAGAATCACGGCGAGCACTCCAGCGAGTTCTCCCGTCGTCTGAGTATGCCCTGCCGCCTCGGTGAGGTCTTGGAGCACCTTCGATAGTGAATCGTAGATTTTTGTTCGCGCATAGGCTTTTTCGCCCGGGTCAACGTTATCGGCTTCCAAGGCAAGTTGTAAGGCGAGGGCGCAAGTTCCGGCAGTTCTGGAGGCTAACGCTTCATTTTCTTGGATTGTGCTTACTGTTTTGGTAACTCCTTGATAAATGAGGCCTTTTTTAAGGTTTTTCCCTTCGATTTCAAACAGTGTTTCACTGCTCATTTCCCATGCTCCTTTCCTTGATTTTCCGGGGTTTTTTCTCACGTTCTCGGGGATAGATCCACGGCATAGCGCGGGGTGGACTGGGCTCAGATTCTCAGAAAAACAGGCGCATTAACCACCACCTAGGAACCAGGCGAGCCCGTCGCACGTTGGAACGTTCGCATCTTCTAACGCTTTCGCCCCACGGCTTGTATTACACCGAAGATGAGCCAGAGCCAGATTGCTCTCAACACTCAGCCCACCGCGTGAGACTGGTATCAGATGGTCAAGGCTCGCATCTTCGCGCCTAACTTGCATCCGACAAATATGGCAAACGCCTTGGTCGCGCGCATAGATGCGGTCGGTTAATGCCCGGCGCTGTGTGCCCGATAGTTGCCGATACTCGTCGTGGTAGTCAGTCACCGCGCGCCTCCCGTGCGTGTGCGCGCCTGCTGGAGCGCCCAGACTCTCACGGCAACAACCGGGTAGGACACGGTGCGACCGACATGCACGAACGGCGGTCCGCCTCCGCGTGACCTTAGTGAGGCGAGCGCGCTGACTGTTGTCTGTAACTGGTCTGCGAGTTCTTGAGCGGTCAAGAACTCTTTATTACTAATCGGGATAGCCATCGCGACATTAACAGCATGGTCCTTGTTAGTCATTGGTTAAGCCGCCTATTAATGATGATCCTCGTCAGGTTCCTCACCTTGGCGATATCGGCGCATAACCCAATCTGATGATTGCTCAAGCTATAGCCGCTGCGCCCGTTCTCGATGTAGTCGATGGCGGTATCGAACGTGGCCATCGCGTCCAGTAGGTAGTCTTTAATGATTTTCGGGTCTTGCTGATCGTCAGCCATTGATCATTATCCAATTCGCTTGAGGATCGCTAGTAGTAACGTGGGTGACTTCCGCATATGAACTAGCGTCAACGCGCGGGTAATGCTGTTTAACGTAGGCGACGAGCAACCCCCACCGGCGGGCGCGTTCGGCATTCTCAAAGTCTTCGCGTTCCTTGCGTTGCTTCTCTTTAAATGCGCGCGCCGTGGCGCGCCTTTCCTCAGCAAGGCGCTGGCGTTCCTTTTCGTCTGCCTGGAACTTCTGCAATCCTATGAACTGGCATTGATTGCACTTGCGAGGCTTCGCGTTGCCATGCGTGCACACCATTGGAAGATATTCGGGTGGGAGCATTTTCAACTTCTCTCTTGTCCTTGCTTTGACTTGCGCGAGGATTTCGCGTGATTTCTTCACTTTCGTTTGAGGGTTAGGCGTAATAAACCCCTTTGGGAGAGCGGAGCGGGTCCCCGCTCTCCCCTGTAAGGGAGTAAGGCCAGCCATCATGTCCGCATGGACTGCCCGAGGCGCGCTGGGGCGTATTCGATTAAGCCGGTAACGGTCAATCCGCGCGGCGGTAGCCCTGTTGCGTTCTGCTACTTTCGCATCATGACGGGCGCGCCACGCGTGCACCCATTCCACGAGGGTTTTCTTTACAACGCGGATCACCGACGCGCACGGCTTACCCTTATCGATCCCCCCGCGCTTCCACTCGATCACACGAGCATCTTCCATCCACTGCAAACACCGGCGGACATGACGCACGCTATAGCCCGTACGATCAGATAATTGGGTTGCTGTGGTTATCAAACAGGCATCGAAGTCTGCGCGCTGTTCACGCATCATGAGGCTCAGCATTTCTAAAATTGCCCGAGACGCGCCCCATTCACGGCCCCGCATTGGCCCCCAGCCGACGCGCCCCAGAGCAAGGAGAATATCCTGCAAGGACGCGCGCGCCGTCAAGACTCTTTTACTTGAACTCATGCGCGTACTTCCTCAGCTCGGCCCTGTCCATCGGGGCTATCACCACAAGCCCCTTGCGGACGCGCTCAGACAAGAGGAGAACCCACTGGGACTCACGTTCTTTGCCTTGCTGGTAGAGCTCAGTTGAATACTCTCTAATACCCTTGGCGACCCGCTCGCGCTTTTCTTCCGGCCAAGGCTCAGGGCGAGGCTTAATGAGCCAATTCTTCGGAATACCATACGGATTCTGGGGCTGTCCCTTGCGCGTCATTTGAACGCCTTTGATAACAGGAAAAGGAACAGGGACGAAAAGAGGCAAACAAGGAACATGAGCGCAAACAACGGAGGCACAGGACCATAAGGGGCAACGTTGCCTAAATACACAAACAAGCCCGCGAACACGGCCAAAACAAGCGCCCCAAGACGCGTGAGCCACTTCATCAGGCCCCCCGCTTCCCGTTGCGATCCCACGCGGCGACGTACAAAGCGCCGGCAAGGTTGACCCACAACCAAATAACCAAAGTCAACGGACCCTCACTACTCAAATGCGTAGCGGCATAGGCGACGAAGATAACCAGCGAGGCCAACAAGTTGAGCGCGGCCGAGAACAAGGCAACATCAACGCGCATCGCGACCCGCCTCACCGCTTGCAATAACGCCTGTGTCAAGACTTATCGCCAAATCAATACGTGTTGAATAATCCATAATGCTTGCGCCCGCGGTGCACAGACGACCGGCCAGCGCTTGAATATCGCATAGAGTCTGCTCATCTTTGATAGCCCACACGAGGTCATACAACTTACTAATCGCGCTGGCCGTATCCTCGGTTTCCCGCACCACATCGCGCAAAGAAGCTATAAGATTCTCGTATGACTCCCGTCCTCGCTTATTCCGCATCGCTACCCGCCTCATCGCTTTCAAAAGGAGTTAGCAGGAAATCAATACGCGTTGAATAATCCATAATGCCTGCGCCGGCTCTACGCAGACGACCGGCCAGCACTTGAATCTCGCGGAGGGCTTTCTCGTCTTCGATAGCCCACACGAGGTCATACACATTAGTGATCGCGCTAACTGTATTCTCGGTTTCTTGCGCCCAACGCTCCAACGAAGCTATAAGACGCTTGTACGACTTTCGGCGTGGCTTACTCGTCATCTTCGCCCGCCTCGTCATCAGATTCAGGGTCGAGATCGTCGTCTATTAATGCAAGGTCGAGTAATGCGGATTGGATCAGACCGCGGACGTGGGCGATGTCAGAGCTAACGTCTATGATTCTTGCTTTTTCCTCGTCGTCCATGAGGTCAAGCGCGTCGTCTAACAGGCCCTCCATAAATATGATATTGCGGATCGTCAGAGTTGCGGCGCTCATCGCACCTGCGAGGTACCTGGCCGCTTGCAGTTTGTCGTTTGTAATTTCTTGGCTCATGGCTACTTCTCGATTCTGTCGGCGGGGCTTACTCGTCATCACTCGTCGCCCTCCCACAGAGGGGCAACGATTCCCGCGTCAGCCAATGCATCCAAATCATTCAAAGACCAACGTGTTTCATTACGTAAACGCGCGCTAAGCGTTGACTGCGTCAGATGAAGCGCCTTTGCTAGGGATTCCTGGCTTGTATGCGTCTCTTCCAAGAACTGGCGAACTTTGCGGGTCGTTACCACCTGAGAAATACTCATACCCGTTATACAAGTGGATAATCGGTTATTTGAACAGCAAAACCGCCGGCGTGTCTAAAAGTTAAGCGCCTATGATAGTAGATTTTCCGTTAAACTAAAGTTATGAGCATTTCAGCAATCCATACAGTTAATGAATCTAGCCGGTCTACCGCCGATGTTGTTGCAGGCAACATTCGAGCAGAAGCGGCAAGGCTCGGGATTAAACAGATTGAACTAGGGCGCGCCCTTGGCATGTCTCAGTCAGCCATTACAACACGATGGAAAGGACTCGCACGCTGGCAACTCGAAGAGCTTGACGACGTCGCTGACGTCCTAGGTATTACTGTCCAAGATTTGGTTACTGACCATCCACAGAAACGCAGAACCCCCGCCGGTGGATCGCACCGAGGGGGGCCGCTGCGCGCTCGAAGGGACTCGAACCCCCAACCTTCTGAT
>NZ_JASOQR010000017.1:0-8613 GCF_030218905.1 Pauljensenia sp. UMB0895
CACCTTGAGGGTGGCCGCCACAATGTCTCTGCGAGCCTCCGTCATGCTTCCCTAGTGGAAGGCGACATCACTCGCGCGGAATCGATCAGCGAGCTGCGGAACCATCGGTGTAGTCGGAGTCTGCCGAGGTCCAGCCGAAGGCCTTGCGGAGCTTCTGGCCGGTCTTTTCGATCGGGTGCGCTTCGTTTTCTGCACGCAACGCCTTGAATTCGAGGCCGCCGTTGTCCTGGTCGGCGATGAAGCGCTTGGCAAAGGTGCCGTCTTGGATGTCGGCAAGGACCTCCTTCATGGCTTCCTTGACCTGCGGGCCGATGACGCGTGGGCCGGAGACGTAGTCGCCGTACTCTGCGGTGTCGGAGCAGGACCAACGCTGCTTGGTCAGGCCACCCTCGTTGATCAGGTCAACGATGAGCTTCAGTTCGTGGCAGACCTCGAAGTAGGCCATTTCGGGCTTGTAGCCAGCTTCGGTCAGGGTTTCGAAGCCGTACTGGATAAGCTTGGAAACGCCACCGCAGAGGACTGCCTGCTCGCCGAAGAGGTCGGTTTCGGTTTCTTCAGTGAAGGTGGTCTCAATGACGCCTGCGCGGGTGCCACCGATTGCCTTGGCGTAGGACAGTGCGAGTGCGAGCGCCTGGCCGGATGCGTCCTGCTCGACACAGACGAGGGCCGGAACACCCTTACCTTCGAGGAACTGGCGACGAACGGTGTGTCCCGGGCCCTTCGGGGCGACCATGCAGATGTCGTGGCCGGCTTCGGGGGCAATGTAGCCGTAGCGGATATTGAAGCCGTGCGAGAAGAACAGTGCGGCGTCGTCCTTGAGGTTCTTGGCGATTTGCTCTGCGTAGACGAAACGCTGGACCTGGTCCGGAACCAGGATCATCACAACGTCACCTTCGGCCACAGCTTCGGAAACGTCCTTGACAGTCAGGCCAGCGGATTCAGCCTTGTCCCATGAGGAAGAGCCCGGACGCAGACCAACAACCACGTCGACGCCGGAATCCTTGAGGTTGAGCGCATGGGCGTGACCCTGCGAGCCGTAGCCAATGATGGCAACCTTCTTGGACTGGATGATCGACAGATCTGCACCGTCGTCGTAGATGATCTCAGTCATTGTCATTTCTCCTTCAATTGATCCGTGATCGAGCGTGATCCGCGGCCGATCGCCACAGCGCCCGACTGGACGATTTCTGTCACACCGTACTGCTCAAGGGAGCGGACAAGTGCTTCGAGTTTAGATAGTGAGCCAATAGATTCGATGACGACCGTTTCCGTCTGCACGTCGACGACGTGAGCACGGAAGAGGTCGACAACCTGCAAGACGCCGGTGCGACGCTTTTCGTCGGCGCGCACTTTGATCAGGAGGAGGCGACGTTCCACGGAGTCTTCCGGTTCAAGCTCCACAACCTTGAGCACGTTCACCAGCTTGTTCAACTGCTTGGTGACCTGTTCGAAGGGTTGGTCTTCTGCTTTGACGATGATCGTCATGCGGGAGATTTCGGGATGCTCAGTTTCACCCACGGTAAGCGAGGTGATGTTAAATGCGCGACGCGCGAACAGTGCCGAGACGCGGGTCAGGACACCGGGCTTGTTTTCAACAAGCACGCTCAGAGTATGTGTTTGTGCCATGATTTTCAGTCCTCCACATCCCAGTCGGGTGCCATACCCTTGGCATAGCGGATTTCATCGTTCGACACACCTGCTGCGACCATCGGCCACACCATGGAGTCCTTCGAGACTCTAAAGTCGATCAGGACAGGGCGGTCGTTGATGGACATGGCCCATTCGATAGCCTCGTCGACTTCGTCGATAGAACGGACGGTGCGCGCTGCCATACCGTAGGCGGTGGCGAGCATTTCAAAGTTCGGGATCTGCTCTCCGTCAACGGGGTTGAGCGTTGTATTGGAGTAGCGCTTGTCGTAGAACAGCGACTGCCACTGACGCACCATGCCGAGCACGGAGTTGTTGATCAGGCAGACCTTGATCGGAATGTTGTTCACCGTGCAGGTGGCCAGTTCCTGGTTGGTCATCTGGAACGAACCGTCACCGTCGATTGCCCACACAACGTTGTTCGGCTTGCCGACCTGGGCGCCCATGGCGGCGGGGATGCTAAAGCCCATGGTGCCCAGACCAGACGAGGATATGAAGTGCCTCGGCTTGTCGGACTGGATGAACTGAGCCGACCACATCTGGTGCTGGCCAACGCCGGTCACGTAGATAGCATCGGGGCCTGCGATCTTGGACAGTCGCGACAGGACTTCCTGCGGGGCCATCATGCCGTCTTCAGTCTTCGTCCACCCCATCGGGTAGCGGTCCTTCAGACGGTTGAGGTAACGCCACCATCCGGAGATGTCATCGCCCTGGTCCTTCTTCTTCATCGCGACGATTTCGTCAACGAGCATCGGAAGCGCGTCGGCGAGGTTACCGACGATCGGAATGTCCGCGAATCGGTTCTTCGAGATCTCAGCGGCATCAATGTCGATGTGCACGATCTTCGCACGAGGCGCGAAAGAATCGAGGTTGCCGGTCACGCGGTCATCGAAGCGAGCACCGAGTGTGACGATCAGGTCGGAGCGTTGCAGAGCACCGACGGCTGCCACGGTTCCGTGCATACCAGGCATACCCAAGGTGTGTGAATCAGAATCTGGGAATGCACCACGTGCGGTCAAAGTAGTGACGACCGGAGCGTCGGTTGCCTCAACCAGTCGAGCAAGATCATCGGTTGCACCCGAACGGATCATGCCACCGCCGACGTACAGCACCGGGGCTTGCGCTTGAAGGATTGCCTCTGCAGCCTGGCGCACTTGGCGCTTGTGAGGCTTGGCAGCTTCTTTGTAACCGGGCAGGTCCATGGCGGGTGGCCAAGAGAAGTTCATCTGGGCAGTCTGCGCGGACTTCGTGACATCAACGAGGACCGGGCCGGGACGACCAGTCGACGCAATCTCGAAGGCTTCAGCCAGTCGAGATGGAATCTCTGTAGCGTCGGTGACAAGGAACGCATGCTTCGTCAGTGGCATCGAGGCGCCAACAATATCGGCTTCTTGGAATGCATCGGTGCCAATCAGGGAGGCACCCACCTGACCTGAAATCACGACCATGGGGACGGAGTCCATGTTTGCGTCGGCCAGCGCTGTCAGGGTGTTTGTTGCACCCGGGCCGGATGTGACAATCGCACAACCGACCTTGCCGGTAGCAAGAGCGTAGCCTTCAGCGGCGTGGCCTGCACCCTGTTCGTGACGAACAAGAATGTGATTGAGCTTTGAGCTCATCAACGGATCATAAGTAGGAAGAATTGCGCCACCGGGCATGCCGAACACGTCGGTCACGCCGAGAGCTTCAAGGGAAGCAATAATCGCTTGCGCCCCGGTCATCATCTGCGTGGGAGCAGTGTCTTTCACCGCTGGGTCCTCTCTATGTGTGGGTGGATCTCAACAAAAAATCCCCAGCCGCGTCATAGCGATGGGGATTAGGCGTGCGATCCATCCGTTTTCACGCGGCAGGATTCGCACGCCCGGGTACGATGACCAGGACGGAAATACCAACCGAGAGAATGTTGAACACGGGTAAACCGTATGCCCACTAGGGCCTCGCCCCGCCTTTTATCTCACACTGCGGAATCTGAATCTCATCGCCTTTGTCGTTTCATTTGCATACGTGACACAAACGATAGGTTTTCGGCGCTTTATCCGTCACAGATAGGACGATGAACTAATTACCTTTGCGGACAAACCTGCAATAATGGGCGTGATTACTCCGTCAACACAACATTGGAGTCGTAACTGTGGAAACAGTATTCGCTCTGCTGGCTGAGCAGCCAGTTCTCTTCCTCTTCCTGCTCATTGGCATCGGTATGGCGTTTGGCCATATCAAGGTCAAGGGCATCGGTCTCGGTGCTGCGGCCGTTCTGTTCTTCGCCATTATTTTGGCGGCGTGGGCACAGGCATACGGCATCGAGCTTCGCGTGACCCCGCAACTGGGAACGCTCGGCCTGACCCTCTTTACCTTCGCTATCGGTATCAACTCCGGCGCGTCCTTCTTCCATAACTTGAAGACCGCTGTCGGCCCGATCTTGACCGTCGTTGTGCTCTACGTCGTCGCGGCCGGCGTTGGCCTTGGCGTTGGTAAGGCCCTCGGCATGGATATCGCACTGATCTCGGGTACGTTCGCTGGCGCGGTCACGAACACCCCCGCTCTTGCAGCCGCCGGCGAAGCCTCAGGTCAGTTGGACCGCGCAACTGTCGGCTACTCGATTGCCTACCTGTTCGGTGTGATCGGTATGCTCGTAGCTTCTGCCGCAGCGCTCTCCTACGGCAAGAACGACCGCGATACTCCTTCCCCGCTGGCGAACCGCACAATCCGCGTTGAGCGCGACGATCACCCGTTCGTTGGCGACATTTACGAGAAGCTCGGGTCGAAGGTCACATTCTCGCGTCTGCGTCGTGGTGAGACCGGCCCGATCACCCGCCCGTCGATGTCTGACACTCTGGACCCGGGTGACTTGGTGACCGTCATAGGTCCTCGTGAATTGGTTGCTCGCGCAGCAACTGAGCTGGGTCACGCTTCTTCACACTCCCTTATGCAAGACCGCACTTACCTTGACTTCCGTCGCATGACGGTTTCCGATCCGAAGGTTGCCGGTCGCGCGGTTGCTGACCTAGAGATGGCGAAGCACTTCTCCGCAACGATCTCCCGTGTGCGTCGCGGTGACGTTGACATGGTTGCCGAGCCGGGCTTAATCCTTCAGCAGGGTGACCGTGTTCGCGTTGTTGCTCCTACCTCCAAGATGGAAGCCATCACGAAGTTCTTCGGCGACTCGGCTCGTGGCCTTTCGGATCTGAACCCGATCGCGCTGGGTCTCGGTATGGCGCTCGGTATCGCGATCGGTGAACTCCCGATCCTGACCCCGTCCGGTGAATACTTCTCGATCGGTTCGGCAGCAGGCACCCTGATCGTTGGCTTGGTCTTCGGTCGTCTGGGCCGTATCGGACCGCTGGTCACTGCGCTGCCCTTCACCGCTTGCCAGGTTCTTTCTGAGTTCGGTCTGTTGGTCTTCCTCGCACAGGCTGGCGCCAATGCTGGTGGACAGATTGCGAACGCCTTCACCTCCGGTGACTGGATCAGGATCTTCATCCTGGGCTTCGTCATCACGACGATCCTTGCAGTTGGCACCTACGTCATCATGCGTTGGATCTTCAAGATGGGTGGCACGCAGCTGTCCGGCTTCCTCGGCGGTCTGCAGACCCAGCCGGCTGTTCTGGCATTCGCCAACGGTCGCACGAACTCGGATCCGCGCGTTGCCCTTGGTTACGCTCTGATCTACCCGGTCGCAATGGTCGGCAAGATCTTCGTGGCCCAGATCCTCGGCGGACTTGGCTGATCCTTTCATCTTCCGCTGATCTCTGATTGACGAGGCCGGGCGGGCACCACGCAAGTGGTGTCCGCCCGCTTCTTTATCTTTATCTTTAATTCGACGAGATGAACGCCAGCATGCTTGCCTTACGCTTTCAAACCCCTTTGGATGCTCCCCTCTCTTAGAATGGTGACGCCCCATCATTGTTTGCTCGAGGAGCGTTCCATGAGTTTGCGTTTCAATCCACCACCTAACTGGCCGAAACCGCCTGACGGTTTTACTCCCGGGCCGGGGTGGAGCCCCGATCCTTCGTGGAGTTCTGCACCGGCGGGCTGGCAACTGTGGGTCGATGACGGTATTGCTTCACCTTCGAGTATTCCAGGGAATGATCCTTCGTCACCGAGCGCCTTCTCGTCCGACGCATCTGTGTCCTCGGCTTCAGCTGGAGCCTCGTCCCCCTACGCGCCAGGCGGAAGTGGGCGCACGACCACCGCGAGCCCACCCCATAGTGCTAGGCAGAATGCTCCTCTACCCCAGACACGGACACCCGCTGCCGCCAACCAACCATGGGCGACGCCACCAGCTGCTGGTTCGCCAACGGACGCTGGGAACCCGTATACGCAGTTCGCGCGGGGAAGCATGCCCTCCTATGCGCAGGCGAACGCTCAGAGGAAGTCATCAACGAACCGAACCGTCGGGATTGTCCTCGGCTCCGTCGTTGGAATCTTCTTTATCACCATCGCCCTGGCAGTGATCGGAATCCTGAACCCGGACGACGAAGAGGATCCGACGGCCTGGCGTGGATCTGATCCAGGCTGGCCCACCTCGGCCTTCTCAGAGACACCAAACGAAGTCAAAATGAAGGACGGGTCATCACTTGCCGATTCGCTTCCGTCCGGCACAACTACAGAAAAGTTCGGTTTCAGCGCAAAAAGCCCCGCTGACCCGCAACTCCATTATTTGACTATGTACGACAGTGAGGTGGATTCCTCGGGTCTTCCCGTCACTTCAATCAACGTCGAACTCGGTGCAGTTGACTGGAATGCAGGGCCGGCAATCCTTGCTGAGCTGACGGAGGAAGGTATCGAGAGCCTTTATACGGAACCTGATGCAGGCGAAGTCTGGATTCGTGTTCCCGTCACCATCACCTACCACGGTGAAGACACGTTCAATTCCTTCGATCTTGATCTGACATACTCCAATGACGATTCCTTCGCTTTTGCCGAATATTCCTACACTGACAGCGATTTCTCTATCATTGATATGCCGGGCGACGGCCAAACAGCAACCGGATACTTCAATTTCATGATTGATGAAGAGAACGCAACTGCGCAGCAGGGCATATTTGAGGTCTCAGCCTTCTACACAACTCCATCGCTGTTTATGTCAGCGAAATAAGACGGTGTCCTGACAGAGGTGTGGGGGTCTCAGGCAGTGCCTGAGACCCCCACACCTATGAAAAGTCGGACGCTACGTTACTCGCTCAATTCTTGGTTTGAGGATGTATCATCTGGTGTTCTTGCTTCGGCAAGCGACTGCTCACTCAGAGCCTCTTCACCGCCAGCAGCTCCAACTGTTTCATGTACTTGGGCAGAAGTGTGGTCATTGGCCACCGTGTCAGCGCTGTCTGTAGGGCTGAACGAATCTGGGAGGACCTCGTCCAGGAGAGGCACAACGGGCGCCGATTCCGTGAGCCAGTTCTTATCCGTCAGCATTCGCGCCACAGCAAGACCCATGCCGATACCCACGATCGTGAAAATAACGGTGAATAGCGACTGGAGGGCTTCGAGCATCTGGCCGTTGTTCAAGTAGGTGAGCGAACGGTAAAGCGGAACACCTGGGATCATGATGACCACCGCCGGGACAGATAACGTCACTCGAGAGAACCGCGTGCGCTCCGCTGCAAACGTTGCAAGGAGGCCTGCAGCAAGGGCTGCAAGACCGACAGCTGCGGGCGTCTGAACATCAAGCTCGTCAACCAGAGCAAGACGCCCAACGTTGATAAAAGCACCAATCAATGCCGCCGTTCCCGCTACTCGCGTTGGCGAGTTAAACAGGACAGCAAAGCCAAACGCCGCGACAAAGCTCGTGATAAACCGCAGAGTATAGAGCAACCAGGGGGTGAGGATGTAGCTGTATTCGGGAGTGACAGACCAGTGGAAGACTGTTGACACTACCCAGGTGGCGACGCCCGCAGACAACAAGAGCATGAAGACGTACGTCAGACGACCTAGACCGCCTTGGAAATCGTGTCGGACCAGGTCAATAATGCCCGTCACTAGCGGGAAGCCAGGGACTAGGAACAGCATTGCTGAAATAAAACCAGCTTGGTGCGTAGGCTCAAGGCCAAGGAAGTGCTGTGCAGGGGCAACGAGAAGGATGTAGATGAGCGCCGCGACTGCACCACAACTCATCCACACTCCGAAGTGGTTCATGTGACGGTGGAGCATCTGACGCCGAAGCGCCTGGCCAAAGAATGCTGCGACTGCAACAGCTGAGCATTCAACCCAGCCGCCACTGTTCAGGAATGAGAAGGCAGCACAGGCAAGTCCAGATGCTGCAGCGTTCGGAAACCAGTCATACAGTGGCTTCACCCGTTCGATTTCGTCAAGCGCTTTTTCAGCGTCTTCAACCAGAACTGCCTTGCCTTTAATAGAAGCGACGTAGTTGTTAAGCCTGTCGATACGGTCGGCATTGACGCCCATTTGGCGTTGTTCAGCAAGACCAGTACGGAAGGTGCCGTTCGCATATGCGGTGGCGATGATCTCCGTGTAGGTGACTTGCGCGTGATGCTCTGCGATACCTACTGCTTTGGCAAGCGTTGTCATTGAGTTTTTTACGCGATATGCACTGGCACCGCTTGCCAGGAACATCTGACCGAGTCGCAACACCACGCGTGACTGGTGGGCAAGACGATCATGGGCGGCCGAACGGTAAGCCTGAATGCCCTCGGGGGCACCTTCGATAATGTAGCCCGATGACACTTGATTGGTCGTTTCACTCATAGAACAAGCATTCCACCCTAATGGAATAAAGAAGGCGGTCTATCGTCACAGACGGCTTGTAGCGTCGGACACGTTGCCGACTGTTGTGCCGGCAATTGGCTGGCACCGTCTGAGATTGCCAGCACACACACGTGAGGCCGTGAAAGCCCTTTTGGGTTTTCACGGCCTCAGCGTTGAAGTGTTGTTGCGGCGGTGTCCTACTCTCCCACACTCTGTCGGGTGCAGTACCATTGGCGTTTGTGGGCTTAGCTTCCGGGTTCG
>NZ_JASOQR010000008.1:0-5352 GCF_030218905.1 Pauljensenia sp. UMB0895
GTGTGTGGGTGTTGTTTGTGAACTCGATAGTGTGTTTGTTTTTATGCCTGTTTTTTGTTTTTGAGTTTGTTTTTATTGTTGGGATTGGCTGGCCGCGTTTTGGTGGTTGGTTTTTTCTGGATATGTTTTTGTTCGGAGAGTTTGATCCTGGCTCAGGACGAACGCTGGCGGCGTGCTTAACACATGCAAGTCGAACGATGATGCTCCAGCTTTGTTGGGGTGGATTAGTGGCGAACGGGTGAGTAACACGTGAGTAACCTGCCCTCTTCTTTGGGATAACGGTCGGAAACGGCTGCTAATACTGGATATTCACTCATTGGCGCATGTTGGTGGGTGGAAAGGTTTTTTCTGGTGGGGGATGGGCTCGCGGCCTATCAGCTTGTTGGTGGGGTGATGGCCTACCAAGGCTTTGACGGGTAACCGGCCTGAGAGGGTGACCGGTCACATTGGGACTGAGATACGGCCCAGACTCCTACGGGAGGCAGCAGTGGGGAATTTTGCACAATGGGCGCAAGCCTGATGCAGCGACGCCGCGTGAGGGATGAAGGCCTTCGGGTTGTAAACCTTTTTCGCTCATGGTCAAGCCGCAGCTTTGGGTTGTGGTGAGGGTAGTGGGTAAAGAAGCGCCGGCTAACTACGTGCCAGCAGCCGCGGTAATACGTAGGGCGCGAGCGTTGTCCGGAATTATTGGGCGTAAAGGGCTTGTAGGCGGTTGGCCGCGTCTGCCGTGAAATCCTCTGGCTTAACTGGGGGCGTGCGGTGGGTACGGGTTGACTTGAGTGCGGTAGGGGAGACTGGAATTCCTGGTGTAGCGGTGGAATGCGCAGATATCAGGAGGAACACCGGTGGCGAAGGCGGGTCTCTGGGCCGTTACTGACGCTGAGGAGCGAAAGCGTGGGGAGCGAACAGGATTAGATACCCTGGTAGTCCACGCTGTAAACGTTGGGCACTAGGTGTGGGGGCCACCCGTGGTTTCTGCGCCGTAGCTAACGCTTTAAGTGCCCCGCCTGGGGAGTACGGTCGCAAGGCTAAAACTCAAAGGAATTGACGGGGGCCCGCACAAGCGGCGGAGCATGCGGATTAATTCGATGCAACGCGAAGAACCTTACCAAGGCTTGACATGCACCCTGACGCTGCAGAGATGTGGTGGCATTTGGTTGGGGGTGTGCAGGTGGTGCATGGTTGTCGTCAGCTCGTGTCGTGAGATGTTGGGTTAAGTCCCGCAACGAGCGCAACCCTTGCCCTATGTTGCCAGCACGTTATGGTGGGGACTCGTGGGGGACTGCCGGGGTTAACTCGGAGGAAGGTGGGGATGACGTCAAATCATCATGCCCCTTATGTCTTGGGCTTCACGCATGCTACAATGGTTGGTACAGAGTGTTGCGATATCGTAAGGTGGAGCGAATCACTTAAAGCCAGTCTCAGTTCGGATTGGGGTCTGCAACTCGACCCCATGAAGGTGGAGTCGCTAGTAATCGCAGATCAGCAACGCTGCGGTGAATACGTTCTCGGGCCTTGTACACACCGCCCGTCACGTCACGAAAGTTGGTAACACCCGAAGCTCATGGCCTAACCGGTTTTCCGGGGGGAGTGGTCGAAGGTGGGATTGGCGATTGGGACGAAGTCGTAACAAGGTAGCCGTACCGGAAGGTGCGGCTGGATCACCTCCTTTCTAGGGAGCCCGTTTTTGGGGATGCGCATCATGGCACGTGAGTGTGTGTGGTGTGTGTTTCTTGTGCTCGCATGTGTTCACCGAGGGTTTTTCTTGGTGGGTGTGGGTGCGTGGGTGTTTTTTAGTGGAAAACAGGGGTGCAAGCTCCATGGAAGCAGACACGCTGTCGGGTTCACGTTCAACACCGTTTGAGCGTTTTGGCTCGCATGTTGCCGCCTCTCTTTTTTGTTGCACTCTTTTTGTGGGGTGTTTGGGGGTGGTGGTGTGTGTGGTGGGTTGTTTGTGATTTGTATAGTGGTTGTGAGCATCTTTATTTTCTTGTTGTGTGGTTTTGTTTAGTTTTGTTGGGCATTCGGTGGATGCCTTGGCATCAAGAGCTGATGAAGGACGTTGCGGCCTGCGATATGCCTCGGGGAGTTGGCGAGCGAGCTTTGATCCGAGGGTGTCCGAATGGGGGAACCTAACCAGGGTTGTGCTTGGTTACCATCATCTGAACGTGTATAGGGTGGTGGGGGGAACGCGGGGAAGTGAAACATCTTAGTACCCGTAGGAAAAGATATTCCGTGAGTAGTGGCGAGCGAAAGCGGAGGAGGCTAAACCGTGTGCGTGTGATACTCGGCGGGGGTTGCGTGTGCGGTGTTGTGGGGCTTGTTCGTCTCTTCTCTGCCGGGGAGGGGCTTGCGTGTGTGATGGTAGTTGAACCGTGTGGGATAGCGGACCGGAGTGCGTGATAGTCGTGTAGATGGACTGTTGCATGCGTAGGTGGGATAGGTGCCCGAGTAGTGCGGGACTCGTGAAATCTCGTGTGAATCTGCCAGGACCACCTGGTAAGCCTAAATACTTCTTGATGACCGATAGTGCATAGTACCGTGAGGGAATGGTGAAAAGTACCCCGGGAGGGGAGTGAAATAGTACCTGAAACCGTGTGCCTTTAAGCCGTCAGAGCCTTGTGGGGTGATGGCGTGCCTTTTGAAGAATGAGCCTGCGAGTCAGTGATACGTGGCGTGCTTAACCCGTGTGGGGTATGCGTAGCGAAAGCGAGTCTGAAATATGGCGTTTGTCGCGTGTTCTGGACCCGAAGCGGGGTGATCTACCCATGGCCAGGTTGAAGCAGAGGTAAGACTGTGTGGAGGACCGAACCCACCAGGGTTGAAAACCTGGGGGATGAGCTGTGGGTAGGGGTGAAAGGCCAATCAAACTCCGTGATAGCTGGTTCTCCCCGAAATGCATTTAGGTGCAGCGTTGTGTGTTGCCTGGTGGAGGTAGAGCTACTGGATGGCCGATGGGCCCTATGGGTTACTGACGTCAGCCAAACTCCGAATGCCATTAGGTTGAGCATGGCAGTGAGACTGCGGGGGATAAGCTTCGTAGTCGAGAGGGAAACAGCCCAGATCATCAGCTAAGGCCCCTAAGTGTGCGCTAAGTGGGAAAGGATGTGAGATCGCGGTGACAACCAGGAGGTTGGCTTAGAAGCAGCCATCCTTGAAAGAGTGCGTAATAGCTCACTGGTCAAGTGGTTTCGCGCCGACAATGTAGCGGGGCTTAAGCGTACCGCCGAAGCTGTGGCACTCACACATGAAAGAGCCTGGGCAGGGGACCTGCCTAAGGTTGTGTGGGTGGGTAGGGGAGCGTCCTGCGTGCGGTGAAGCCTGCTGGGAACGGTTGGTGGAGCGTGTGGGAGTGAGAATGCAGGCATGAGTAACGAATGGCGGGTGAGAATCCCGTCCGCCGATTGACTAAGGGTTCCAGGGCTAGGTTTATCCGCCCTGGGTTAGTCGGGTCCTAAGGCGAGGCCGACAGGCGTAGTCGATGGACAACCAGTTGATATTCTGGTACCGCGTTGTGACCGCCAAATACTGAAGCTTTTATGCTAACCACCCGCATCTGGACTGTTCATTCCTTCGGGTTTGATCAGCTTGGGTGTTGTGGGATCCTGATTGTTGTAGGTAAGCGTGTTAACAGGGGTGACACAGGAAGGTAGCTGCCGCGCACCGATGGTTGTGTGTGTCTAAGGTTGTGGCCCGTCTGCCAGGTAAATCCGGTAGGCATGTAGGGTGAGGACTGATGGGGGTGCCCTTTTGGGGTGTCTGGTGGTGATCCTAAGCTGTCAAGAAAAGCCTCGACGTGAGGGCATAACGCGCCCGTACCCTAAACCGACTCAGGTGGTCAGGTAGAGTATACCGAGGCGTTCGAGTGAATCATGGTTAAGGAACTCGGCAAAATTCCTCCGTAACTTCGGGATAAGGAGGACCCTGTGACGTCCCCCCTTTTTTCTGGGTGTGTGCGTTGTGGGGTCGCAGAGAATAGGGAGAAGCGACTGTTTATCAAAAACACAGGTGCGTGCGAAGTCGTAAGACGATGTATACGCACTGACGCCTGCCCGGTGCTGGAAGGTTAAGAGGAAGGCTCAACCACCCTCGGGTGGTGAAGGCTTGAATTTAAGCCCCAGTAAACGGCGGTGGTAACTATAACCATCCTAAGGTAGCGAAATTCCTTGTCGGGTAAGTTCCGACCTGCACGAATGGCGTAACGACTTCTCCGCTGTCTCGACCATGAACTCGGTGAAATTGCATTACGAGTAAAGATGCTCGTTACGCGCAGAAGGACGGAAAGACCCCGGGACCTTTACTATAGCTTGGTATTGGTGTTCGCTTGGACTTGTGTAGGATAGGTGGGAGACTGTGAAGCAGGGGCGCCAGCTCTTGTCGAGTCGTCGTTGAAATACCATTCTGGTTCACGCGGTCATCTAACCTCGGCCCGTAATCCGGGTTGGGGACAGTGCCTGGTGGGTAGTTTAACTGGGGCGGTTGCCTCCCAAAAAGTAACGGAGGCGCTCAAAGGTTCCCTCAGCCTGGTTGGTAATCAGGTGGCGAGTGCAAGTGTACAAGGGAGCTTGACTGTGAGACCGACGGGTCGAGCAGGTGCGAAAGCAGGAACTAGTGATCCGGCCATGGCACGTGGGTGCGTGGTCGCTCAACGGATAAAAGGTACCCCGGGGATAACAGGCTGATCTTGCCCAAGAGTCCATATCGACGGCATGGTTTGGCACCTCGATGTCGGCTCGTCGCATCCTGGGGCTGGAGTTGGTCCCAAGGGTTGGGCTGTTCGCCCATTAAAGCGGTACGCGAGCTGGGTTCAGAACGTCGTGAGACAGTTCGGTCCCTATCCTCTGTGCGCGTAGGAAACTTGCGGAGGCCCGTCCCTAGTACGAGAGGACCGGGATGGACGAACCTCTGGTGTGCCAGTTGTACCGCCAGGTGCACGGCTGGTTGGCTACGTTCGGAAGGGATAACCGCTGAAAGCATCTAAGCGGGAAGCCTGCTCCAAGATGAGGTTTCCAACACCAGTAATGGTGTGAAGGCCCCCGCCAGACTAGCGGGTTGATAGGCCAGAGGTGGAAGCACAGCAATGTGCTCGCGAGCCGACTGGTACTAATTGGCCGACACTACACGAAACCACAAAAAGGCAACAAAAAGTAAGACTGCTTACAACCACTATACGAATCACACTCAACCCACACCCCCAGCAAGGGGGAGTGGACAACACAAGCGAGTGACCATTTTTGCGGTGGTCATAGTAGTGGGGAAACGCCCGGAAACATTCCGAACCCGGAAGCTAAGCCCACAAACGCCAATGGTACTGCACCCGACAGAGTGTGGGAGAGTAGGACACCGCCGCAA
>NZ_JASOQR010000018.1:0-1027 GCF_030218905.1 Pauljensenia sp. UMB0895
TACTGAATGAGGTGGCTGAGCTTTCGCCTACGGGATTGTCACCCTCTTTGATCGCCCTTTCCATGGCGTTCGACTAGCTCATTCACTCCCGTCCATCAGTCCTACAACCCCAGCATGCAAGCACGCTGGTTTGGCCTCTTTCCGTTTCGCTCGCCGCTACTCGGGAAATCGATTTTTCTTTCTCTTCCTGTGGCTACTGAGATGTTTCAGTTCACCACGTCTACCTTCCACTCAGCTATGTGTTCACTGAGTGGACCATTGTCGATGAAAACAATGAGGTTCCCCCATTCGGAAATCTCCGGATCAAAGCTTACTTACAGCTCCCCGAAGCATATCGGTGTTCGTCCCGTCCTTCATCGGCTCCTAGTGCCAAGGCATTCACCGTACGCCCTTATTCACTTAACCACCGGTTAAGTTGTATGATGCGAAAAGTTTTAAAACTCTTTCTTTTTCGGTTTTTACGCTTGGTAAAATTGGTTTATTGACATTTCTATCTCGCAAAAAATAGAAATGCGGAATGTTATGATAGTATTCAGTTTTCAAAGAACAAGTTTGAGAGTTAGACCTCTCAAAACTGAACAAAGCGACGATTGTGTATTCCGTTATATCCTTAGAAAGGAGGTGATCCAGCCGCACCTTCCGATACGGCTACCTTGTTACGACTTCACCCCAATCATCTGTCCCACCTTCGGCGGCTGGCTCCAAAAGGTTACCTCACCGACTTCGGGTGTTACAAACTCTCGTGGTGTGACGGGCGGTGTGTACAAGACCCGGGAACGTATTCACCGCGGCGTGCTGATCCGCGATTACTAGCGATTCCGGCTTCATGCAGGCGAGTTGCAGCCTGCAATCCGAACTGAGAATGGCTTTAAGGGATTCGCTGACTCTCGCGAGTTCGCAGCCCGTTGTACCATCCATTGTAGCACGTGTGTAGCCCAAGTCATAAGGGGCATGATGATTTGACGTCATCCCCGCCTTCCTCCGGTTTGTCACCGGCAGTCTCGCTAGAGTGCCCAACTGAATGCTG